>NZ_JBYSWF010000069.1:0-40943 GCF_058780865.1 Pseudomonas sp. GP01-A4 | reverse complement strand
ATGAGTGTCCGGATCAGCGTGGAATCACTGTCCGGATGCGCGTGGAATGGGTGTCCGAGTCAGCGTGGAATCCGCAACCAGCTTGTACAAGCAGCGGTAGTCGTTGACCTGAAGAGAACCTGCACTGAATCAGTTTCATCGACAGCCACCTCATTCAAGGAATCGTCATGAACACTATGGACATGGCCCGTTGAGAGAGTAGACGTCAAATACGAATTCGTCGAATCAGTGACTTACGTGTCTTATGAACATCTCTGACATAGCACCTGATTTAACATAATATACATTATGCGTAATCATATGATCCGTTATCAGGGTCAGTGCCAGCCAGATTTCAACCAGTGCACCACGCTCCTCATCGACCAAACCCAGCCTGTCTCGATTTGGTCGATGAGCCTGGATCACACCTGAGCGAAACCGCCATCCACGAACATCTCGCTGCCCGTCATGAAGCTGCTCTCATCCGATGCCAGGAACAATGCCGCATTCGCCACTTCATCTGGCTGCCCCATACGACCCAGCGGTACACGCGTAACCATCGAATCGACAATCGCATCCTTCTGGCCGGTACCTGATAGCGCTCTGTCCAAACCTGGTGTCGTTGTCGGCCCAGGTGAAAGCACGTTCACGCGAATACCTGTGCCTTGCAGATCCAGCGCCCAGCTTCTCGCGAAGTTTCGCAGTGCGCCTTTCGACGCGCTGTAGACGCTGAACGCTGCGGTGCCCATCGAGGCCGTCGTCGAACCTGTCAGCACAATCGAGCCACCGGCGCTCATCAATGGCAACGCGTTCTGTACGGTGAACAACGTGCCTTTCACGTTCACGCCAAAGGTGCGATCAAACGATTCCTCCGTGATCGCACCAATGGGCTCCAGATCCCCAAGGCCCGCATTGGCGAACAACACATCAACACGACCTTTGTCAGCCTTGATCTGCGCGAATACCCGCTCAAGATCACGCAGGTTTGAAATATCGCCCTGGATCGCGATCGCGTCATGCCCGATCAGGACCAAGGCTTTGTCCAGTTCATCCTGGCGGCGTCCCACGATAACGACCTGTGCACCTTCGGCCGCAAAGCGTATGGCGCTGGCCAAGCCGATCCCGCTGTTGCCACCGGTGACGATGGCGATTTTCCCGTTGAGCCTGCTCATGAGTGTTTCCCTCAAATGTTGAGGCCCAAGCGTAGATCTGCGCTATTGTTTTGAATAGTATGCACCTTTTGGTAAGTACCCAGCCTGAGGGCAAAAACATGTCAAACAGCACCTTTAACTGCGGGCTCGACGCCGCCCTGGCGGTGATTGGCGGGAAATGGAAACCGTTGGTCCTGTATCACCTGGCCCATGAAGTTCACCGTTATGGCGAACTGCGGCGCGCCGTTGGCGGCGTGACGGACAAGGTGCTGATCCAGCAATTGAAGGAGCTGGAACGCGATGAGATCATCGCGCGCATCGACTACAAGGAGATACCGCCAAAGGTCGAATACTCCCTGACTCCCTTCGGACGCTCGCTGGCCCAGGCATTGGGGCCGCTTTGCCAATGGGGCACCGACCATATGCTGGCGGTTGAACGCATCAGTGAGCGCCGAGCGACCGCCCTCGCCCAGCCTTAAATTCGCGAAATATCCAACTCGACTAAATGGATATTTAGTTGAGTTAAATCAATACTTTACGTCTATCTCCCGTATCCATTGCCTATTCACGACACCCTGCCGCTGGTGACTCTGTAGCGAGTCTGTAAACACCGGCTTGTATGCGCCGAGGGCGATCACTAAGCTGGCCCCTCTTTTTTACCGCCGCCCGGAACCACCATGTCTCGAAGTATCGCCCACCTCGCCCTGCTGCTGGGGTTGATCACCGCCGTCGGCCCGTTTGCCATCGACAGCTACCTGCCGGCGTTGCCGACACTCGGCGCCAGCCTGCATGCCTCGCCTGCCGCGGTGCAGATGAGCCTGACGGTGTTCTTCATGATCATCGGTGTGTGCCAGCTGTTCTACGGCCCGATCAGCGATGTGTTCGGGCGTAAGCCGCCGATCTATGCCGGCCTGGCGATTTTCATCGTGGCCAGCATTGGTTGCGCCCTCGCCCCCTCCATCGAGGTGCTGATCGGCTTCCGGGCGTTGCAGGCCTTTGGCGCCTGCGCCGGGATGGTGATTCCGCGGGCGATTGTGCGTGACTTGTACACCGGCCATGAAGCCGCGCGCCTGATGGCGTTGCTGATGCTGGTGGTGAGCATTTCACCGATTCTCGCGCCGCTGGCCGGCAGCGTGATCATTGCCGTGTGGAGCTGGCGCGAAGTGTTTTGGGTACTGGGTGTGGCTGCAGTGCTGTGCCTGATCATGACCGCCGTACAATTGCCGGAAACCCACCCCGCCGAACGCCGTCTGGGCAAGACCCTGGGCAATGCGTTCGGCAGCTACGGCGCGTTGCTGCGTGATCCGGTGTTTACCGGGTTGTCGGTAGTGGGCGGTTTTGGCCTTGCGACGTTCTTCGTGTTCATCGGCAGCGCGCCATTCGTTTACATCGAGTACTACGGGCTCACGCCAACGCAATTCAGCCTGTGCTTTGCCCTCAACGCGGCGTCGTTTTTTGCCCTGAGCCAGTTGACCGCGCGCTTGAGTGCACGCTTCGGCCTCGCGCCGTTGATTCGCTGGTCGGTGGCGGGCGTGGCAACGGTCATGGCCTTGCTGGCGCTCACCACGCTGTGGGTCAATAGCCTGCCGTTGATGATGGCGCTGCTGTTTATCGGCTTCGGTTTTCTCGGGCTGCTGTTGCCGGCGGCCGGGGTATTGTCCCTGGAAGACCATGGCGCAGTGGCCGGTTCTGCATCAGCGTTGCTGGGCGCGATCCAGATGATCACCGCCGCCGTGTGCATGGCGGTGGTGGGTGTGTTTGCCGACCACACCCCGGCACCGATGTTGATCGGCATCGCCCTGAGCGCGGTGGCGGCGATGCTGACTGCGTGGTGGACCCTCAACCGATTGCCGCCGCACCTGGCCCGCGCGGGGTCATAGCGACGCCGGGTAGGTCGTCGCCAGCCTTCGACCGAATGGCTCACGCCTGTTCCTGGGGTTGCCACACCCGGCAGTCGGGCCCCTGCTCTACCCCGCTGTCCGGGACTTTCGCACTTTTGCGTACGATCAACCGCCCCCTTACGACTTCCTGAATGGCAGGCGTATCGGGGTTTTCCAATTGCGCGCAGATGATCCCAACCGCACGACTCACCATATCGCTCACCGGTTGAACGTAGGTGGTCAACGAAAACACTGGCCAGGCGGCCAGGCCGATGTCATCGAACCCGACGATCGAGATCTCTTTGCCCGGTGTGAGCCCGAACTCCTCGCGTGCGACATTGATGGCGCCCAGGGCCATGATGTCATTCGCACAAAAAATCCCGTCAGGCGGACTGGCACTCGACAGCAGCCGGCGTACGGCCTCCATCGCGCCTTCAAAGGTGTAGTCACCCACGGCGCGTTGCGGTACCGGATGCCCAAGACGTTGCAGTGCGTCGACGAAGGCGATTTCCCGGTCACGACTGGTCGAGGAGCTTTCCTTGCCGGCGATATAAGCCAGCTCGCGATGCCCGCCAGCCACCAGGAACTGCGCAATTTCCATGCTGCCCTGGGCGTTGTCGCTGGTCACGCTGGAGATACTGGTGCTGTCATTTCGACGGTTGACCAGCACCACTGGCAACCCGGTTTGCTTGCACTCCTCGGCAAACCGCGAAGACAGGCTCGCCGACACCAGCACCAGCGCCTCCACGCGGTAGCCCAGAATCTCTTCCAGCACCGGGTCAGAGTCTTCGTGGTTGGCCGTGGAGAACAACAGTACTCGATAGCCAAGCTCTTCGAACGCCGCCGACAAGGCTTCCAGCACTGCAGAATAAAACGGGTTTTCCATACTTGGCGCGACCACGCCAATCAGGTTGGAGCGCCGCTTGATCAACGAACGCGCCCACTGGTTCGGACGGTAGCCCAATGCTGCCGCCGCCGCCTCCACCTTTTGCCGGGTTTTCGGCGAAACACTGGCGCCTTTGGTGAACGTTCGCGAGACCGCAGACTGCGAGACACCGGCCAACCGGGCCACATCATGGGCAGTGATCGGGTGTCTGGAAGGGTCGTTGGAGTCTGCCATTGAGTCTGCATCCACATTTCAAATGCCGATCATACCTGCCATTTAAAGCGCGGTGTGTCGCCCGTCCCATGCTCGCCCGTCTCGCGCAAATTTCTCGGTCTTTTTTCGCCCTCCCCCTTTTCATCTCGTCCGGGAATGGCTTAGCATCGGCTCAATTGCATACGTATGCAATATCTAAAACAACAACGCTAGGAATTCATCCCATGGCAATTTGGCTCAAAAAAGGCGCAGAAGCGTCCGTCATCAAATCAGCAGCGCGTGAGGTGCGTGACACCGTCGAAAAGACCCTGGCAGACATCGAAGAACGGGGTGATGACGCGATTCGTGAGCTGTCGATCCGCTTCGACAACCTGGACCGGGATGACTACCGGCTCTCCAGCGCCGAGATCGATGCCTGCATGGCGCAGTTGACCAAGCGCGACATCACCGACATCGAATTCGCCCAGACCCAGGTGCGCAATTTCGCCCAGCACCAGCGCAACAGCATGCGTGACCTGGAAGTCGAAACCCTGCCGGGCGTAGTGCTCGGCCACAAACACATTCCGGTTAACGCGGCGGGCTGCTATGTACCCGGTGGCAAGTATCCGTTGTTGGCCTCCGCGCACATGTCGGTGATCACCGCCAAGGTCGCCGGGGTTCCACGCATCATCACTTGCGCCCCGCCGTTCCATGGCAAGCCGGCACCGGCGATTGTCGCCGCACAGCACATGGCGGGTGCCGACGAGATCTACTGCCTGGGCGGCATCCAGGCTATCGGCGCCATGGCCCTGGGCACCCAGTCGATTGCTGCGGTGGACATGCTGGTGGGGCCGGGCAACGCGTTTGTGGCGGAAGCCAAGCGTCAATTGTTCGGCCGCGTCGGTATAGACCTGTTCGCCGGTCCGACCGAGACCCTGGTGATCGCCGATGAAACCGTGGACGGTGAAATCTGCGCCACGGACCTGCTCGGTCAAGCCGAACACGGCCCGGATTCCCCGGCGATCCTGCTCACCACGTCGGAAAAACTCGCCCGCGAGACGATGGCTGAAATCGAGCGCTTGCTGACGATCCTGCCGACCGCCGGGATTGCGCGCCAGGCCTGGGAAAGCTTCGGCGAAGTGATCGTCGCTGAAGACGAACAGGAGATGCTCGCCATTGCCAATGACCTGGCGTTCGAACACGTACAAGTCATGACCCGTGACCCGGACTTCTTCCTGGACAACATGCGCAACTACGGCGCCCTCTTCCTCGGCCCTCGCACCAACGTCTCCTACGGCGACAAGGTGATTGGTACCAACCACACCCTGCCCACCAAAAAAGCCGCGCGTTACACCGGTGGGCTATGGGTCGGCAAGTTCATCAAGACCTGCACCTACCAGAAAGTGATGACCGACGAAGCCTCCTCCCTCATCGGCGAATACTGCTCACGCCTGTGTGCCCTCGAAGGGTTCTCCGGGCATGGCGAACAGGCCAACATCCGCGTGCGTCGCTACGGCCACAAGCACGTCCCTTACGCCGGTATCGCAGAATAAAAACAGCTTGGCTACAACGGGTCGCGCCACGTGCGCGGCCCGACAACAACAAAAATCATAGCCATCGCGCAGCCCAACACTGGCCCTCTGCGCCAAAGGCCCAGCCTCGAAGGACATCCCATGAGTGTCATCATCGCCTTGCTGGCGTTGTTCGCGTTAATGCTCGCTGCATATCGGGGATACAGCGTCATTATCTTCGCGCCTCTCGCCGCACTCGCTGCCGTTCTACTGACTGACCCCGGCGCCGTTGCGCCGGCGTTCACTGATATTTTCATGGACAAGATGGTCGGCTTTATCAAACTGTACTTTCCGGTGTTTTTGCTCGGCGCCGTGTTTGGCAAGTTGATTGAGTTGTCCGGCTTTTCCCGCTCCATTGTCAAAGCCGTGATCCAGGTGCTAGGCAGCAGCCAGGCCATGCTGGTGATTGTGCTGGTCTGTGCGCTGCTCACCTACGGCGGTGTTTCGCTGTTCGTGGTGGTGTTTGCGGTGTATCCGTTTGCCGCGGAAATGTTCCGCCAAAGCAACATTCCCAAGCGCCTGATGCCCGCAACGATCGCCCTGGGTGCCTTCACCTTCACCATGGATGCGTTGCCTGGTTCGCCGCAGATCCAGAACATAATTCCCACCACGTTTTTCGGTACCACGTCCTGGGCGGCGCCCTGGCTGGGAGTCCTGGGTTCGTTGTTCGTACTGATCGGCGGCATGCTGTACCTGGAGCGCCAGCGACGCAAAGCCCGGCGCGCGGGCGAGGGTTATGGCACCGACCTGCGCAATGAGCCCGAAACGCCCCAGGACATCGCCCTGCCCCACCCGCTAGTGGCGTTGCTGCCGTTGCTGTTGGTAGGCGTAATGAACCTGGCCTTCACCCACTGGATTCCACAGTGGTACGGCAGCATTTATGAAATTGACCTGCCCGGACTGAAGGCACCGATCCAGACCCAGGTATCGAAGATGATCGCCATCTGGTCGGTCCAGGCGGCCTTGCTGGTAGGCATCGTCACGGTCTTTGCATTCGCCTGGCGCACCCTCGTCAGCAAACTCGCCGAAGGCAGCCGCACCGCCGTTGGCGGGGCCATGCTCGCTACGCTCAATACCGCCTCGGAATATGGGTTTGGCGCAGTGATTGCCGCGTTGCCTGGCTTCGTTGCAGTGGTTGAAGCGCTCAAGGTGATCCCCAATCCGCTGATCAACCAGGCCATCACCATTAACTTGCTGGCGGGTATTACCGGGTCGTCATCGGGTGGCATGAGCATTGCCCTGGCGGCGATGTCGGACACCTTCATCGCCTCCGCCAACGCCGCGCATATCCCGCTGGAAGTCATGCACCGTGTGGCCGCCATGGCTGCAGGGGGCATGGACACCCTGCCCCACAACGGCGCGGTCATCACCTTGCTGGCGGTCACCGGCCTGACTCACCGCCAGGCCTATAAAGACATTTTCGGCATGACGATCTTCAAGGTACTGGCGGCGTTTTTCGTGATTGGCGTGTACTACCTCACCGGGCTTGTCTGATCCGGACCGTGTGACGGGAAGTTATACCGCCGCGTTGTTTTAGTCCGACGGAGCCCCGGCCTGGGGCTCCATCTGTGCCAAATAAGCCCACGGGTAAATCCCCCGCTGGTGCCCATCGCTGAAAATCAACTGCACGCCATACCCCTGGGGATGGACCTCCAGCACCCGGACACGGTCCGACACCAGCGGCGGCGTGCCTCTCAACCGAAAGGCCCGGCACTGCGAGCACGGGCATTCACGGCGCAGGCGAGCGTGGTCGATCCATTGCACGCCGTCGCGCCATTCCAGCCTCAAGCGCCCATCATCATCGCGGCCAATGCCGTTCGGTGCACTGTTCATTGCAGTTGTGCCAGGGCAATGCGCACCGCCTTGCGTACTTCCGGGTCGCCATCGTCGGCCGCGTCACGCAGCGGGCCAAGGGCCTGTCGGTCGCCCAACTCGCCCAGCGCCAGGGCGGCTTCCTTGCGCAGGTTGCTGATGCTGTGGCCCAACGTCAGGAGCAGCGCCGGCAACGCCGGTGCATACCGCAGGCGCCCAAGGCTGCGGGTGGCGCGCAGGCGGACTTGCCAGTAGTCATCGGCCAGCGCCGTGATCAAGGCGTCTCCCGCGCGGGTGCTACCGACTTTGCCCAAGGTGGTCGCGGCCTCTTCCCGTACTTGCCAGGTGGCGTCCTGCAACGCTTCATACAGCGCCGGCAGTACCCGCTCATCACTGGCCAGGCCGAGGGCGCCGGTGGCGGCACGCCGGACCTCGGTGTCCGGATCGCTGCTGGCCAACCTCGCCAGGGCCTCCAATGCCGGCAGGTGCTTGAGCCAGCCGAGTACACCGACCGCTTCGCGGCGCACCCCCGCATCGGTATCGTTCAGCGCCAGCATTGCCGACGGCGCCGCCGCTTCAAGGCGCAACTCGCGCAGGGCACGGAAGATTGCCGTGCGCACGCTGACGTCGGCGTGGGTGGCCCATGGCAATAACAGCCGGCCCGCCTGCGTCGTCTTGAGTACGCTCAAGCTCTGGGCGGCGGCATCACGTACCGACGCTTCAGTGTCGGTCAGCGCCTGGCACAGCGCCTCGACCACTGCGTCTTCTTCCCACGCCTCCAGCAGGCTGGCAGCCTGGGCGCGCACGTCGGTGGCCGGGTCGTGGCGCAGGCTGTCCACCAGCCACACCAGGCCGTCGGGGTCTTCCAGGTCAGCCAGGTCAATCAGGGCGATCCGGCGCATGCCGGCATCCGGCGCTTGCAGCCGCGGGCGCAGGGCTTGGATGTCGGGGTTTTCGGTTTCATAGGTCATATGGCAAATCGCGGTCTTGGGTGATCGTTGGGTAGCCCGAGCGGGTTCAGCCGTGGTAACTGGCGACCATCTTCGTGGTGCAGCAGCTCCAGGCAATGGCGCTTGAGGTGGGTAAATTCCGGCGAGGTCATCAGTTCGGTGCTGCGCGGCCTTGGGAAAGTCAGCTGGAAATCCTCGATGATGCGCCCGGGGCGCGGGCTCATCACCAGGATGCGGTCGGCCAGGAACAGCGCTTCGTCGATGTCATGGGTGACAAACACAACAGTTGTGCGGATGCGCGTCCAGATGTCCAGCAGCAAGGCCTGCATCTTCATGCGGGTCAGGGCATCCAGCGCGCCGAACGGCTCATCCATCAACAGCAGGCCGGGACGATTGATCAACACCCGGGCAATTTCCACCCGCTGCTGCATGCCACCCGACAGCTGGTTGGGCCAGCGCTGGGCAAAACCTTCCAGGCCCACCAGGTGAAGGATCTCATCGGCGGCGGCCAGGCGCTCGGCCTTGCCTACGCCGCGCATCTTCAGGCCGAAGGCGACGTTTTCGCGTACCGAACGCCAAGGGAACAGTGTGTGTTGCTGAAACACCATGCCCCGTTGCTGGGAAGGGCCGGCAACCGGCCGGCCATCCATTTCCAGCGTGCCCTGGCTTGGCGTGAGATGCCCGGCCAGCGCGCCGAGCAAGGTCGACTTGCCACACCCGGACGGGCCGAGGATGCACACGAACTGCCCCGGCTCGATCCTGCAATCCAGGGCTTTCACCGCCTCGAATGCCTGCTGCTGTTCGCCCAATACAATGGACAAGCCGCGTATGTCGACACGGCCTTCAAGATGACTCATCAGGCTTTACCTCGTGGTCGATGCCAGGGAGTGAACAGTGCGCCGAGACGCTTGACCAACAGGCTGCTGCCCATGCCCAGCACGCCGATCAACAGCATGCCAACGACAATGTCGGCATAGTTCTGGATGGTGTAGGACTCCCAGGTGTAATAGCCGATGCCGTACTGACCGGAGATCATTTCCGCTGTCACCAGGCAGAACCACGAAGTGCCCATGCCAATCGCCAGGCCGGTGATGATGCTCGGCGCGGCGCCCGGCAAAATCACCTCCAGCAGGATCGCCCGGCGCCCTGCCCCCAGGCTGCGCGCCGAGGCGATCAGCCGAGGATCGACGCCTTCCACGCCATGCACCGTATTGAGCAGCACCGGAAACAGCGCGCCGGTGAAGGTGATGAAGATCATCGACAGCTCCGACGACGGGAACATCAGGATCGCCAGCGGGATCCAGGCCACCGCCGGGATCGGCCGGATCACCTCCAGCGGCGGCAACAGCAGGTCTTCCGCCCACTTCCAGCGGCCAATCGCGATGCCCAAGCCGATCCCCACCAGCGCGGCCGCCAGGTAGCCCTCGAACACCCGGGTCAGGCTTGCGCTCAAGTGCCGCACAAGCTTGCCCGAGTCCGCCAGCCCCAGGGCAGCCTGCACCACGGAGCCCGGCGTGGGCACATTGGCAAATGTCACCAGCCACAGGTTCCAGTGCTGGCTGGCCGCCAACTGCCAGAACAGCAGGCACAACAGCAAGGAAGCAGCCTTGGGCAGCCAGCGCCATGGGGTGCTTGTCATGAACACGCTCCCTCAGCGACCGGCAACGGCCTGCGCGCCGGCGTCGGTGAAGTTGAACACCTTGCCGCCCTGGGCCTGGGCAAATTGCTGCGCCTGGCCCTTGAGCAGGAATGCACTGAGTTGGCCGTGCTGGTTGGTGGCAAACCAGGCCTGGCTCGCCAGCAGCTTGATGCCGCTGTCTTCGGCCTGGGCATACACGGCGCGCACCGCCTTGCCTTGTTTGTTCAGGCTGTCCAGCGCGGTGAACGCCGCCTCGGCCGACGCGTAATCGCGCACCTTGGGCTCACCCTTGACCCAGATTTGCGCGACGTGCTTCCAGTCAGTGATCGGCGCGCCGCTCAGGGCGTCGTTGGCCTTCAGCGGGGCCTGGGCGTAGTTGCCCAATTGCGCCGCATAGTCCAGGCCCGAGGCCTTGAACGCGGCACGGATGTACTGGTCATCGATAAAGGTATTGAGGTCCAGGCCACGGTCGGCCTTTTTCAGCAGCTTGAGGGTGTCGATCGCGGTGCCCACGGCCTGGCGGTATTCGGGTTTCCAGCTCAAGTCACGGGTCTGCACGCCCAGCGGGCCATGGAACAGGTAGTTGACCTCGGCTTCGACGCCGGTGACTTTTTCGATCAGCTCGCTGTACTTCTCCGGCTCTGCGGCCAGCAACTGATTGGCCTCGATACTGGCGCGCAGGTAGGCGACGACCACTTCCGGGTACTGTTTGGCATAACTTTCGTCCACCAGCGCGCCGTGGAACGTCGGGGTGTTGGATTGCGAGCCGTCGTAGATCTTGCGGGCGAAACCACGGTTGGGGAACAGTTCGCCGAACGGCACAAAGTCGGCATGGGCGTCGATCTTGTTGGCCTGCAACGCCGAGCCTGCCACTTCGGGCGCCTGGGCAATGATGTTGACGTCCTTGAGCGGGTCCCAGCCCTGGGCCGCAACAGCGCGCAGCAACATGCCATGGGCCGTGGAGGCGAACGGCACGGAAATCGTCTTGCCTTTGAGGTCCGCCAGGGACTGGGCGCTGGAAGCGACCGGCACCACAATGCCGTTGCCGCTGCCCTTGATGTTGCCCGACAACACGCTGATGAACAGGCTGTGCTTGCCCGCCGCCTCGAACGCTACGCCGTTGAAGGCACCGGGGAAGTCGGCCATTGCGCCAAAGTCCAGTTTGCCGGCGACCATTTCATTGGTCAGCGGCGCGCCACTGGTGAAGTTTTTCCACTGCACGTCGTAGGTCGCGTCCTTGTACTTGCCGTCGTGCGGCAGGTATTTGTCCAGCAGCCCCAGCTCGCGGATCAGCAAGCCGCCCGCGGCACAGTTGATGGTGGTGTCCTGGGTGCCGATGGCCACCCGGATCGTTTGTGCCTGGGCCGACAGGCTCAAGCAAGCCAGCACCAGGCCGGCCAGGGTTGCGCGCAATAACATTGGGTAGTTCCCCTCGAATCATGGTTGAAGGAATCGTCTCCGCCACGGTCTGGCGCGGTGGGAAACGAGGGGGTGTGGCTAGGGCTGCGTCCGGGGTTGGCGGATGGCGTTTGCGGCAGGTCTCAGCGCAACAGGTACGGAATCTCGACCTTGACTGCGCCGGTGGGGCAATCTTTTTCACAGGGCATGCAGTACCAGCATTCATCGAACGCCATGTACGCCTTCTGCGTTGCCGGGTTGATCGCCAACAGGTCCATCGGGCACACGTCGACGCAGACCGTGCAGCCTTTTTCGGCGATGCACTTGTCCTCGTCCACCGTTACCGGGGCGTTGGAGCGAAAGAATATTTCCTGGGGCTGATAGGCCATTTCACGGTGTCCTGTGGTGAGCGAGCTTGGGGGGGCACATTCAGGCGGCGTCAGCCCCTACGCGCAGGCGGTCGTAAGCCTGCATCTCTTCGGCATCCAGCGGGATCACATAGGGCTCGACGGGTTTCTTGAAGCTGACCATCTGCCCGTCCTCGCCCTTTTTCAGGTGGCAATGGCAGAACCAGTCGGCGTCGTTGCGTTGCGGGTGATCGACCCGGTAGTGGTACAGGCCCCAGCGGCTTTCGGCGCGGTACAGCGAGGCGCGGGCAGCCATTTCGGCGCAGTCGCGGATCACGCTGGTTTCCATGGCGCGCATCAATTCATGGGGGTTGTGCGCCTTCATCTGGTCCAGGTCGCGCTCGATATCGGCGAAGCGTTGCAAGCCGATTTCCATCTTGCGGGTGACCTTGGGCGGCTGCAGGTAATCGTTGACGAAGCGCCGCAGCTTGTACTCGACCTGGGCCGGCGGCAGACCGGTTTCGCGGTCCAGTGGCGCATAGACCCGAGCCTGCTCGGCGGCCACTTGCCGGGCATCCACCGCGCTGAATTCGCGCCCGGCCACAAAGCTTGCCGCGTTGGTGCCGGCAAACCAGCCATAGGTGAACGCGCCGAGCATGTAGTTATGTGGCACCGCCGCCATGTCGCCCGCTGAATACAGGCCCTTGACCGAGGTTTCCGCGCGCTCGTTGACCCACACGCCCGACGCCGAATGCCCGCTGCAAAAGCCGATCTCGGAGATATGCATCTCGACCATCTGGCTGCGGTAGTCGGTGCCTCGGTTGGCGTGGAACTGGCCACGGCTGGGGCGCTCGTTGCTGTGCAGGATCTGCTCGATGTTCTGGATGGTTTCCTCCGCCAGGTGATCGAGCTTGAGGAACACCGGGCCGTTGCCGCTTTCCAGTTCCTGGTGGAACTCCCACATCATCTGCCCGCTCCAGTAGTCGCACTCGATGAAGCGTTCACCCTTGTTGTTGGCGGTGTAGCCGCCCAAGGGGCCGGTGACATAGGCGCACGCCGGGCCGTTGTAATCCTTGATCAGCGGGTTGATCTGGAAGCACTCCAGGTTCGCCAGTTCGGCTCCGGCGTGGTAGGCCATGGCGTAGCCGTCGCCGGCATTGGTCGGGTTTTCATAGGTGCCCATCAGGTAACCCGAGGACGGCAAGCCCAGGCGGCCGGCCGCGCCGCAGCAGAGGATCACCGCCTTGGCCTTGATCACCTGGAAGTCCGCAGTGCGGCAGTCAAAACCCATCACGCCATTCACCGCGCCTTCGCTGTCGGTCAGCAAGCGGGTGCACACCAGGCGGTTGGTGATGCTGACCCGGGCGCGCTTGAGCTGGCGATACAGCACCTTCTTGATGTCGTGCCCTTCAGGCATCGGCAACACGTAGGCGCCCATGTGATGGACTTTTTTCACCGCGTAATCGCCGGTTTCGTCCTTCTCGAACTTCACGCCCCAGCGGTCCAACTGCTCGATGGTTTCAAAACTGTGGGTCGCGTAGGCGTACACCGCCGCCTGATTGACGATGCCGTCGTTGGCAATCGTGATTTCCTTGGTGTACTGCTCCGGCGTGGAGTGGCCGGGAATGATCGCGTTGTTGAGGCCGTCCATGCCCATGCTGATGGCGCCGCTGCGCTTGACGTTGGCCTTGTCGATCAGCAATACGCGCAGATCGCGGTTGGCCTCCTTGGCCTTGATCGCCGCCATGGGGCCGGCTGTACCGCCGCCGATCACCACGATGTCGTATTCCAGTTCCAGGGTTTGGCGGCTCACGGGCGGCTACCTCGCTGACGGTCGATGCGCAGGCGATACTGAAACGCGTCGCCACGGTAATACAGGTGTTCGAAGTCCACGGGCTGACCGTCTGCGGTGTGGGTCAGGCGTTCGATGCGCATGATCGGCGAGCCGGCCTCGACGTTCAGCGCCTGGGTCAGCTCGCTGTCGGCGAGTACCGCGTCAATCGCCACGTCGGCGTGACCCAGTTGCAAGCCGCAGTCGTTCTCCAGGATCAGGAAGATGTCGCGGGTCACCAGGTCGGCGTTTTCCAGGCGTTCGCCCAGGGCCTGGCTGAGGTAGGTGATTTCCAGCGACACCGGTTCGCGGTTGATCAGCCGTACCCGCTTGATCTGCGCGACAGTGCTGCCCTCCTCCACGCCCAGGCGCTCGGCCACCAGCTTGTCGGCGGGCACGAAGCGGTAGCTGCGCAGGCGGTTGATCACTTCATAGCCGCGCTCGGTCATGGACTCGCCCAACCCCTGCAGGGTGCTGACGTTCTGATAAGCCTTGGGTTTGGAAACAAAGGTGCCTTTGCCGTGGATCTTGTAGATCAGGCCTTCCTTTTGCAGATCACCCAGGGCCTGGCGCACGGTGATGCGGCTGACTTTGAAGCGCGTGCCCAGTTCGCTCTCGGAAGGCATCTGGGTGTTCGGCGCGTACTCACCATCAAGGATGCGGCTGCGCAGCAGGTCCCGCAGTTGGGCATGCAGCGGAACGCTGGACAGAGGGGATAAGGCGACGGTTGATTCGTTCATCAGGACCACTTGTCATAACGAGTTATGACGTGATCATAAGGAGTCTTATGAAAAGCGTGGAAATACCGTTTTGGAATAAGGTTATGGACCGGCGAATCCCGCTGCACCTACGGGATGGGTGCAGTGGATCCGCCTGTTTTATAGAGCAGTGTCTGACGCTGATGAACAATCAGAAGTTATAGCTGACCCGGGTATACAGGATGCGGCCAAACGGGTCGGCGTATTTCGGGTCGTACCCGCTCTGGAACGCATAGGTCTGGTTGCTGAACGGCGGCGCGCGGTCAAACAGGTTTTTCGCGCCCAGCGTGACGGCCAGGGACTTGCTCCAGTTGTAGGTACCCGCCAGGTCCCAGACGTTGTAGGAGCCTACGGAGTCGTGGGTGTCGGGGTCCGAGTCGTGATAGCCACTGGTGTAGCGGTTGGTCAGGCTGACGCCCAGCGGTCCCCGCGCCCAGGTACCGGTCAGGCTGTGGCGCCAACGCGCAACGGCGCCCGCGGTGGAGAACTCGCCGCCACGAAAATCACCGAGTTTGTCGATGTAGTCGCCCTTGAGCTCCTGCTGGTATTTGTATTCGTTGACGTAGGTGCCTTGCAGGCCGATGCCGAAGTCACCGATGGCGGTGCTCGGGAAGCGGTAGTCGAAACTCACATCCACGCCGTTGGTCTTGGTCTTACCCAGGTTGGCAAGGCCGGTAACGATGTGATCGATGGAGCCATCCGCCTTGCGGATCAAGCGGTCGCCGTAGGCATCCGGGTCATCGAATACCGACGACTCAGGAAATTCGGCAATCTGGTTGGCGATGGTGATCCACCAGAAATCCAGGCCGGCACTGAGGCGCTCGATCGGTTGGAACACGAAACCAAAGGTCACGTTACGTGCGGTTTCCGGGCTCAAGCTGCCGTTGCCCCCGCTTTGCCGGCGGAACTGCTGGGCGCAGTCGCGGTTGCCGATCCCGCCATTGGCCGGGGTGCCGCCCGGGCACAGGCGCGGGTCGTTGTAGTTGGCCACGGTGTAGCTGGTGTAGGTCGGGTTGTACAACTCGTACAGCGACGGCGCACGGAAGCCTTCACTGTAGGCACCGCGCACCACCAGTTCCTTGAACGGCTGGAAGCGGAACGAGTATTTCGGGTTGGTGGTGCTGCCAAAGTCGCTGTATTTGTCATGACGCACGGCGGCAGACAGTTCCAGGCTTTCGAGCACCGGCACGTTGACCTCGGCGTACTCGGCCGACACGCTGCGATTGCCGCGCACTGCGCCATTGGGGTCTACGCCCAGGCTCTGCACGGTCTCGGCAAACTGGGCGAAATCCTGGTGGAAATCCTCCTTGCGATATTCACCGCCCAGCGCCAGGCCCGTCGGCCCCGCACCGAACCAGTCGCCGATTTCACGGCTTACGCGCCCGTCGATACTCTTCACTCGGCCCACGGCGGTGGCGTAATCGCCATCCACGCGGCTGGAGGCGAGCAACGCCCTGCCCGCTTCACTCTGCGGCCCGAACGGGTTGATCACACCGTTGGCAATCCCCTGGCTGATGGTCTGGTCGTTTACATAGCCGTCAAGAATGGTTTGCACCACTTTGTTCTGGTTGTAGGACGCGCCGACGTTGTAGTCCCAGTTCGCCACATTACCTTCGAAACTCAGCAGCAGGCGCTGGCTGGTGTTGTCATCTTCGTGCTTGCGCGCGCCGGCATCGGTTTCACGCCAGTTCACGTCTACCGGCTGTGTCGGGTCCAGGGCGAAACCCGTGGGGCCCGGGGTGATGCCGTTGCCCGGATAGAAAGGCGTACCCGGATTGACCTGGGCCCCCATCAGGGTGCCTGGGCCAATCTGCGTGCGGTTTTCGTTGCGCGCCCAGAAGTATTCGAGGCTGACGGTATGGTCATCGGCCAGCTTGCCGGTGGCTTTGGCAAAGGCCGAGGTTTTTTCGGTTTCCGGCACCAGGTCCAGGTAACTCCACAGGCTTTGGCGGCAGATGCCATTGCGTGACAGCAGCCCGGGGGAATTGCAACCGGAGCCGGCCAGCGGGTTGGTCGCGTTGCTGCCCTGGCTCCAGTTGGCCGGCGCGGCGGTGCCGGAGGTGAAATCCAGGCCGCGACCGGGCTGGTAGTTGTAGGTGAAGTCACGGTCCTTGGCCGCCAGGCGCGTCTGCTTGTCGTAGCTGACCACGCCGAACACGTTGAAGCGGTCCTCTTCAAGGTCGCCGAAACCGTAGCTGCCACTGAAGTTATGGCTGTCGCCGCCGCCGGAGCGTGTGGGCGAATCGTAGTTGGTGGAAAGTTGCCCACCGGTGAGGCTGGTCTTGGTAATGAAGTTGATCACCCCGCCAATCGCGTCGGTACCGTACAGCGCCGAGGCGCCATCGCGCAGGACTTCCACGCGGTCGATGGCGGCGAACGGGATGGTGTTCAAATCCACCCCGGAACCGTTGGTGGTGTTGACGGCGTTGTTGCTCAGGCGCCGGCCATTGAGCAGCACCAGGGTTTTGTTCGCGCCAATCCCGCGCAAGTCGGCATACGCCGCACCGCCGCTGCTGGAACCCACCGAACGCCCAGAGCCAACGGCAGACTGGTTGGCCGAAATGCGGTTGATCAACTCCTCGGTGGTGCTCACACCCTGCTCGCGCAATTGCTCGACCCGCAGGATGGTCACCGGCACTGCCGTTTCCGCGTCCACCCGGCGAATCGCCGAGCCGGTCACCGTGACTTTTTCCAGGCGGTAATCAGTACTTTTGCCCTCGGCCGGTGCGACGCTGGTGGACGTCACGGGTGCTGGATGCACCGTCAGCCCCTGTTCGCTGTCGCTTACTTGCAGGCCACTGCCCTGCAATGCCTTGTCCACCGCTTGCAGGCTGCCCAAATCGCCGCGGATGGCGGCACTGCGCTTGCCCTGCACCCACTGTTGATTGAACGAAATCATCACCCCGGTCTGCCGGGAGATATCCAGCAGCACCGTATCAAGCGGGCCGCCAGCGATATCGAAGGTGAACACCTGGCCGGCCACTTCCTGGGCCATCACCGATGTCGTGCACACTCCCATCGCCAGCGCCGCCGCCAGCGTCAGCCTTGGTAGTTGTTGTTTGAATAAAAACATCGAGGAGCTCCCTGTTGTATGTGTCTACAGGGATGAGCAACGGCAGACGGATATTTATAGGGCTGCGTTTAGGCGAAGATGCTATGAGTTTATAACCGGTTATAAGAGGCTTGCTGCATCGATTTGGCTGATGTCTTCTATTGGCCCGCAAGCGTTCATCCCCGCGCCAGGCGCTTTGTAGAATGAACCCCACAGTCAAGCCACCACCTTCGTGGTGTCGGAGGTTCTCATGCGTTATCTGCTTATCGCCGTGCTGGGCCTGTTCAGCACACTTGCCTTCGCCCAGGGCGAAACCCCGGTACCCACTGTGAGTGCCAACACCCCCGCCAGCGAGGCGTACGACTATTCCCAGGACCTGGACATCGCCAAGGTGGTGCGCGTCAGTACCGAATCCTCCACCGAGTGCGGGCCGGTCAAGGGTCATATGGTCTACATCGACAGCCACGGCGTGCGTCATGAACTGGACTACATGCGCCTGGGCGATGCCTGCCAGCACGGTTGAGCGCAAACCATTCGTCGGGCTCGGCCGGCATCGATTACAACTATCCGGCAGCTGAAAATCACTAATCCATAGAACCCGTTGTGATCTATGGAGATTGAGATGACTGACTACCCACGCCCACCTTTCGCCAGCCAGGCCCAATCCGTTCCCGGTTCGCAGAAGAAGATGGACCCCTATCCCGACTGCGGCGAGAAGAGCTACACCGGCTCCGGCCGCCTGGCCAACAAGATCGCCCTGATCACCGGCGCCGACAGCGGTATCGGCCGCGCCGTGGCGATTGCCTTTGCCCGCGAAGGTGCCGATGTGGCCATCGCCTACCTGGACGAACACGAGGACGCGAAGGAAACCGCACGCTGGGTGGAAGAAGCCGGCCGCCAATGCCTGCTGCTGCCCGGCGACCTCGCGCAAAAAGCCAACTGCCAGGCGATTGTCGACCAGACCGTCGAGCAGTTCGGGCGGATCGACGTGCTGGTCAATAACGCCGCATTCCAGATGACCCACGAGACCCTCGAAGAGATACCCGACGAGGAATGGGTCAAGACCTTCGATATCAACATCACCGCGATGTTTCGCATCTGCAAGGCGGCGCTGCCGCATATGAAGGCCGGCGGGTCGATCATCAATACCAGCTCGGTGAATTCCGATATGCCCAAGCCAACGTTGCTGGCTTACGCCGCCACCAAGGGCGCGATTGCCAACTTTACTGGTGGCCTGGCACAACTGCTGGGCAGCAAGGGCATCCGCGTGAACAGCGTGGCACCGGGGCCGATCTGGACGCCGTTGATTGTCTCGACGATGCCGGACGAAGACGTGAACAGCTTCGGCAGCGAGACACCGCTGGGCCGCCCCGGCCAGCCGGTGGAAGTGGCACCGATCTATGTGTTGCTGGCGTCGGATGAGGCGAGTTACATCTCGGGCTCGAGGTACGCGGTGACGGGTGGCAAGCCGATTCTCTAGAGTCGGATGCAAATCCAGTGTGGGAGCGGGCTTGCTCGCGAAGGCGGAGTGTCAGGCAATGCATGTGTAACTGAACCACCGCCTTCGCGAGCAAGCCCGCTCCCACATTGGGTGCTCGGTCAGCCCGGAGATCGTGTCGGGTCAGCCTTGCGCGGGTAGGTTCTTTCTTCCTGAATCCGCCCATCCATGCTGTGAATCCTCAGCGACGCCGTCTTGTCGCTGAGAAACTCCTTCGCCAACTCAACGATCGCCTCCTTGGTCTCTGCCGTTTTCGACGGCCGTGCCGAGCCCTGCTTGGTCAACGCCCAACCGGTGCCGGTCTTGTTGATGTTGTAGGTATCCATGGTCTGCTCCTTCGACTGAATAAACACGGCACGCGGCAAAACCCGCGCCCTACTATTGCGAGCGCGACTGCCGGGCAGAGTTCAAGGCAGTTGGCGGGCCAGGTTACGGGCGGCCCTACAGGTCAAACCGATCCACGGCCCTGCGCCGCTCATTGTCGTCGCGCACATCGTAGGTGGCGGTGGTCTGGATATTGGTGTGGTGCGCCAGCTTCTGGGCGATCGACAGGTCGTACTCTTCAATGACCCGCGTGATAAACGAACGGCGGAAATCATGGGGCATGATTTTCACGCCGACCTGTTCCCCACGCTGGCGGGCGATGTAGTAAATCGCGTGTTTGGTGATGCGCTCGCGGGTGATATGGCAGCCCCGGCGAATCCGGTTGAACAGGAAACCGTCGTCCTGCTCACCCGGTTTCAACTGGCTGCGGCGAAACGCCAGCCACGCCTCCAGCTTGGCAAAGGCCCAGGCCGGTGCGTACTTGATCAATTGCTTGTTGCCCTTGCCGGTAACCTGCAGGCTGCGCTCGTCAAAGTTGACCTGGCCCAGCTCGATGTTCACCGATTCCGACTTGCGCATGCCCGAGCCATACAGGATCCCGATCACCGCCGCATCCCGCAGGCCCTGGGGGCGCGGATCGGCGGCGCAGACTTCCATCAACTCACGAATCAGCGTACGCCGCAGGTTGCGCCCCTGGCTCAGGCGGGTGCCGGCCATGGCCTTGACCGAGCGCATCTTCAGCAGGTGGTCCTGGCTGATCAGGCTCATGCGCCAGGCTTCGTTCATCACCCCGCGCACGGCGTTGACGTACAGCGATGAGGTGTTCGGCGCATACCCGTCTTCCCGCAGCACCGCCACCAGGGCCATGACGTGTTCGGGCTGCAGCAGGTGCCAGTCGATGTCTTCGAGGTTGATGTCTTCAAAACCCAGGCGGTCGGCGGCGTCCTGCAGCACGTAGCGCATGGTCAGCTGGCTGGAGGGCGCCAGGCGGGTGAGGTAGAGGGTCAGCGGGTTGCGGGTAGACTCAGTCAAGGTAGATCAGCCTTTGGATTAAATATGTCGACTAACCATCTGTTTAATCGAAATATTTAGTGAATTGGCGAGCGCCGAGTCTAGCGCAGGTCAATCCCCGGGGCTATTCCTGATCGTCTTCCGCCGGGGCTGGCGTCTGCTGCTGGCTCCAGTCGGTGTCCTGCTTCTGCATCAAGGCAAACCAGTGCTGGCGCATGAACTCCAGGTACGGTTTGGGCGCCTTGGCAAAATCTTCTTCGTCGCCGTAACAGCCAGGAAGCGGCAGCTCGGTACCCTGCTCCTTGTACTGGCTGACCAGCGCCTGTTGGGCGGCGATGCTGCAATCCTTGGGCAACGGCATGCCTTGCAGGGCGCCGGCGTCTTCATCCCACCAGCTGGCGCCATAGCGGTCGATGCCGCGCAGGCGGTACTTCTGCGACTTGCCGATGTGCATGATCAGCTTGAAATCATTGGGACTGACGTCACTGGTGCAGGTGCGGCTATACCCCACGGTGACCTGGCTGATGCCATCGCCCAGCAGGTCGGTGACCCGGGTGGCGTCGCTGTTGAAGTGCGCGCCGGCATCGAACTCGCAATGCTGCACGTCGTCGTAGAGCATCCACAGGCGCTTGGGCCGGTCACCGTCGAGCAGGTACTGGGCGGCGTAGACAAAGGCCGACTGCGCACCGTCGTCGTCGCGTTCGCTGACTTGCTCTGCGAGTACCAACAGGTTCTTGCCCTGTTTATCGCTCCAGACGAAGGCGCCGACCTGTTTACCCCGCACTTCTACGCCATCGGGCACCTGGTCGATGGACGTCAGTGCCACGCCGTCATCGGCCCGCACGCTCGTGGCCCAGGCCACCGTCATCAACAACACCATCAACATTGGCCGTAAACGCTGCACGCTATTCATCCGACTGCCCTGGCAAGAGATGGCTTACTTTACCGGCACTTGCGCGGCATTGCAGAGAAGATTCTTCAGGAACCAGCCCGCGCGCGGAAAAAGCCTACCGGCCCTTCTCCCCTCATCGGCACGGCGTTGTCCGTGCTTCTGCTGTTTACCTGAACCCTAGCTGTCTACCTGCCAAAAAAACGACTTTTTCATCTGCGTTTCATATTCGTTGAACATTTTTGCGCTTAATCTTGGCGGCACGACTTGAGAACGAACCGTACTTTGCAGGTTAACTCGTTGATTCCGCTTTACCTTTGAGCATTTTAGTCTTTACTCACGTAAGCCATGGAAGAACCACTGTGACCTGTCAGGACTGTCGAATGAATGCCACAAATCAACGCTATCTTTGATCGGATGCCCGGCATCCGAGGCTGACGATAACTGCTGTCTTTACGCTCCAAGTTGCTCTAACCCCCGAGGTAATGAATCTTTGAAACCCTATCCAATTCATTGCGTGTCGATCGTTATCCCGGTCTACAACGAACAAGAAAGCCTGCCTGAACTGCTGCGCCGCACCATGGCGGCCTGCAAACAACTGGCTTACGAATACGAAATCATCCTGGTGGACGACGGCAGCCGCGACAACTCCGCGCAATTGCTGGAAGACGCCGCCGCGCTCGAAGGCAGCAATGTGGTGGCGGTGATCCTCAACCGCAACTACGGCCAGCACGCCGCGATCATGGCCGGCTTCGAGCATTGCCGGGGCGACGTGGTGATCACCCTGGACGCCGACCTGCAAAACCCGCCGGAAGAAATCCCGCGTTTGGTCGAACAGGCCGCCCTGGGCTATGACGTGGTTGCCACCGTGCGCAACAACCGCCAGGACTCGGCCTTCCGCCGCTGGCCGTCGCGCCTGATCAACCTCGCCGTGCAACGCTCCACCGGCGTGGCCATGAGCGACTACGGCTGCATGCTGCGTGCTTATCGCCGCACCATCGTCGACGCCATGCTGGCCTGCCGCGAGCGCAGCACCTTTATCCCGATCCTGGCCAACAGCTTTGCGCGCCACACCACGGAAATCCTGGTGCATCACGCCGAGCGTGAACACGGCGAGTCCAAATACAGCCCGATGCGCCTGATCAGCCTGATGTTCGACCTGCTGACCTGCATGACCACCACGCCATTGCGCCTGTTGAGCATCGTCGGTTTCAGCCTGGCGGCCCTGGGCATGCTCTTCGCCTTTGCACTGATCGTGCTGCGTCTCGCTTTCGGCTCCGGCTGGGCTGGCGACGGCATGTTCGTGCTGTTCGCCGTATTGTTCGTGTTCACCGGTGGCCAGTTCATCGGCATGGGCCTCCTGGGTGAATACCTGGGCCGCATGTACAGCGATGTGCGGGCCCGCCCACGGTTCTTTATCGAAAAAGTGCTGCGCAACCAACCGGCAGCACCGGCCGAGACCTTTACAGTCGACGGCCTGACGTCCTCCCACACCTCTACTTCTCCTTCCGATCAGGTTTCGTCATGAATTCAAAAGCTGTTGTCTTCGCTTACCACGATATTGGCTGTGCTGGCATTGAAGCCCTGCTCAATGCGGGTTACGAAATTGCTGCCGTGTTCACCCATGCCGATGATCCCAAGGAAAACAATTTCTACGGTTCCGTCGCCCAGCTATGCGCCCGCAATGGCATCCCGGTACACGCCCCGGAAGACGCCAACCACCCGCTGTGGATCGAGCGCATCGCCAAGCTGAACCCGGACTACATCTTCTCGTTCTACTACCGCAACCTGCTGAGCGAAGCCCTGCTGGCCACCGCCAAGAAAGGCGCGTTCAACCTGCACGGCTCCCTGCTGCCTAAGTACCGTGGCCGCGCACCGGCCAACTGGGTGCTGGTGAACGGCGAAACCGAAACCGGCGTGACCCTGCACCGCATGGTCAAGCGTGCCGATGCCGGCGCGATCCTGGCCCAGCAGAAAGTCGTGATCGAGCGCACCGACACCGGCCTGACCCTGCACGCCAAACTGCGTGACGCCGCCACCAACCTGCTGCGCGACGCCCTGCCGCAACTGGCGCAAGGCAAGCTGACCGAAACCGCCCAGGACGAAAGCAAGGCCACCTACTTCGGTCGTCGCACCGCCGCTGACGGCAAACTGGATTGGAAAAAACCGGCTGAAGAGCTGTTCAACCTGGTTCGCGCCGTTACCCAACCGTACCCGGGTGCCTTCTGCGCCGTGGGCGAGCACAAGCTGATCGTCTGGAGCGCCGAAGTCGTCAAGGGCAACGAAGGCCTGGCGCCAGGCCGCGTGATCAGCGTCAACCCGCTGCGCATCGCCTGCGGTGAAGACTCCCTGGTGGTCAAGTTCGGCCAGCGCAACGAGAACGGCCTGTACCTGGCCGGCCCGTCCCTGGCGGATGAACTGGGCCTGGTGGACGGTTCCGTACTGCGCGGCGCCGAGTCCGGCCGCAAGCCCCGTCGTACCCGCGTGCTGATACTGGGTGTGAACGGTTTCATCGGTAACCACCTGTCCGAGCGCCTGCTGCGTGACGACCGTTACGAAATCTACGGCCTGGACATCGGCTCCGACGCCATCGAGCGCCTGCGCAGCCACCCGAATTTCCACTATGTGGAAGGCGACATCAGCATCCACTCCGAGTGGATCGAGTACCACATCAAGAAGTGCGACGTGGTCCTGCCGCTGGTGGCCATCGCCACCCCGATCGAATACACCCGCAACCCGCTGCGCGTATTTGAACTGGACTTCGAAGAGAACCTGAAACTGGTTCGCTACTGCGTGAAGTACAACAAGCGCGTGATCTTCCCGTCGACCTCCGAAGTGTATGGCATGTGCCAGGACCAGTACTTCGACGAAGACACCTCCAACCTGGTGGTGGGCCCGGTCAACAAGCAGCGCTGGATCTACTCGGTCTCCAAGCAACTGCTGGACCGCGTGATCTGGGCCTACGGCGACAAGGGCCTGAAGTTCACCCTGTTCCGTCCATTCAACTGGATGGGCCCGCGCCTCGACCGCCTGGACTCGGCCCGTATCGGCAGCTCCCGCGCCATCACCCAGCTGATCCTGAACCTGGTGGAAGGCACGCCGATCCGTCTGTTCGACGGTGGCGAGCAGAAGCGTTGCTTCACTGACATCGCCGACGGCATCGAAGCCCTGGCGCGCATCATTGATAACGACAACGATAACTGCAACGGCCAGATCATCAACATCGGCAACCCGGAAAACGAAGCCAGCATCCGTCAGCTGGGCGAAGAACTGCTGCGTCAGTTCGAAGCTCACCCGCTGCGCAGCAACTTCCCTCCGTTTGCCGGTTTCCGCGACGTGGAAAGCAAGGCGTTCTACGGCACCGGTTACCAGGACGTGGCGCACCGCAAGCCAAGCATCGACAACGCCAAGCGCCTGCTGAACTGGGAGCCTACCGTGGAGATGAGCGAAACCATCGGCAACACCCTGGATTTCTTCCTGCGTGAAGCCATGCTCGAAATCGCGGACAAGCGCTGATGCAAGCGGGTCTACGCATCGACGTCGACACTTACCGAGGCACCCGTGAAGGGGTGCCAAGGTTGTTGGAGTCGCTTGATGAAGCCGGGGTCAAGGCGACCTTCTTCTTCAGCGTCGGGCCGGACAACATGGGGCGCCACTTGTGGCGCCTGATCCGCCCGCAGTTCCTGTGGAAGATGCTGCGCTCCAACGCTGCCGGTTTGTACGGCTGGGACATTTTGCTGGCCGGCACCGCCTGGCCGGGCAAACCCATTGGCCGCGACCTGGGGCACCTGATGCGCCAGGCCAAGGCCGCCGGGCATGAAGTCGGGCTGCACGCCTGGGATCATCACGGCTGGCAAGCCAACACCGGGCGCTGGAGCGATGCACAGCTGATCGAGCAGATTCGCCGTGGCGTCGACACCTTGAGCGACATCCTCGGTGAACCCATCGACTGCTCAGCCGCCGCCGGCTGGCGTGCCGATGAGCGCGTGGTGCAAGCCAAGCAACAGTTCAACTTCCGCTACAACAGCGATTGCCGTGGTACCAGCCTGTTCCGGCCGACCCTGGCGGATGGCAGTGCCGGCACGCCACAAATTCCGGTGGACATGCCGACCTTCGATGAAGTCGTGGGCCCGGTGGTGGCCGCCAAGGATTTCAATAGCTACATCCTCGACCGCTTCAAGCCGTCGAAGCTCAACGTCTATACGATCCACGCAGAAGTAGAAGGGATTCTGATGGCCAATGATTTTCGCCAGATGCTCGCCCAGGCAGGGCAGCGCGGCATCGCGTTCAAACCGTTGGGCGACCTGTTGCCCGCCGACCTCACCACCCTGCCCCAGCAACACCTGGTGCGTGGTGCGTTGAGCGGCCGTGAAGGCTGGCTCGGAGTGCAAAAGGCATGATCCGGCGCTGGGCCCTGCCCCTGCTCCTGCTGGCCTTCGGGGTGTTCTACCTGATCCCGTTGGCCACCCACGGGCTGTGGATTCCCGACGAAACCCGCTATGCACAGATCAGCCAGGAAATGCTGCTGACCGGCAAATGGGCCTCGCCACACTTCATGGGGATTCGCTACTTCGAGAAACCGGCGGCCGGTTACTGGATGATCGCGCTGGGCCAGGCGATTTTCGGGCAGAACCTGTTCGGCGTGCGTTTTGCCTCGGCCTTGAGCACTGGCTTGAGCATCCTGCTGGTGTATTTTGTGGCCCGGCGTTTGTGGAACGACCCGCGCAAGAGCCTGGTCAGCGCCGTGCTGTACATGAGTTTTGTCAGCGTCGCGTTCCTGGCGGGCTATGCCAACCTCGACCCACAGTTCACCTTCTGGGTCAACCTGACCGGGGCGGCGCTGTGGTTCTGCTTCGACAGCACCACCACCCGCGGCCGGCTGTGGTCGTGGGCCTTGCTCGGGTTCGCCTGCGGCATGGGGTTCATGACCAAGGGTTTCCTTGCCTGGTTGCTGCCGGTGCTGATCGCCCTGCCCTACGTGCTCTGGCAAAAACGCATTCGTGAACTGCTCACCTATGGCCTGGTGGCCGTGGTGGTGGCGATTGTCGTGAGCCTGCCCTGGGCGCTGATGGTGCATGCCCAGGAATCGGACTACTGGAATTTCTTCTTCTGGCACGAGCACATCCAGCGCTTTGCCGGCGACGACGCCCAGCACTCCGAGCCCTTCTGGTATTACCTGCCGCTGATGGTTGCGTTCACCCTGCCGTGGATGGCGTTGCTGCCGTCCACCGTGAAGCAGGCATGGCTGGAAAAACGCAACAGCAAGGTCGCCTTCCTGCTGCCGTGGCTGCTGATGCCGCTGGCGTTCTTCAGCCTGGCCAAGGGCAAGCTGCCGTCGTACATCATGCCCTGCCTGCTGCCACTGGCGCTGCTGATGGGGCATACCCTCGCCGACAAACTGGCCCAGGCCCGTGGCCGCGTACTGCGCATCAACGGCTGGGTGAATCTGGTCATTGGCGTATTGGCGTTGCTGACCCTGACCTGGTTCCAGCTGAAAAAACCGGTGTACGAGCACGGCCAGGAAACACTCAGCCTGGTGCTGGTGTTCGTCTTCCTGTTCGGCTGGATCATCGCCAACCTGCTGCAAGCCGCCCGCCCGTTGCACATGTGGGCCGCACCGGTGATCGGCAGCTGGTTGCTGGTGGCGCTGGTGCCGGCCGCGTTGCCGCACTCGGTGGTTTATAACAAGACCCCCGACCAGTTCATCATCGACCACCTCCAGGAGCTGCAGCCGACCACTGCGTTGCTGAGCAACGACCTCGGCGCCGCATCGGCCTTGTCATGGCGCCTGCAGCGTCCTGAAGTGATGCTCTACAACACCGTTGGCGAAGTGAAATACGGCATCGCCTTCCCGGACACCGCTTACCGCAAGATCGATGCCGCCAGCGTCCAGCAATGGATGAGCGAGGCGCGCAAGCAAGGCTCGGTGGGCGTGGTGATGCGGGTCAAGGGTGACGACGAACGCCAGGAAGTGGACCTGCTGCCCAAAGACGGCAAGCGTTACGAGCAGGGCAATATCGTGATTCTGATCTTCCCGCAGAGCGCGCCATGACCACTCTGTTGCTGTTGTTAGGTGCCTGCCTGCTGACCTGCATGGGCCAGGTGTCCCAGAAGTTTGCCGTGGAAGGCTGGCGTGACCAGCCCGACGGTTGGGCCCCGAAGCTGCGCTCGCCGTGGCTGTGGTCGGCGCTGGTGTGCCTGGGCCTGGGTTTGCTGGTGTGGCTGCTGGTGCTGCAACGCCTGGAAGTCGGCATCGCCTACCCGATGCTGAGCCTCAATTTTGTATTGGTCACCCTGGTGGCGCGCTTTGTGTTCCATGAACACATCGATGGTCGCCACTGGTTCGGCGTGCTGCTGGTGATTGCCGGTGTGGTGCTGCTGGGGCGCCAGGTATGAGTCGCGCTCGCGGTTTTGCCCTGGCCCTGGGCAGCGTGGCACTGGTCAGCGGTGCCCAGTTGGGCATGCGCTGGAGCATGACGCGCCTGCCACTGCCTGCTGAATGGCTGACAGCACTCGACACGGGTGCCATCGACCTCGGCGCACTGGGCGTGGTGATCCTGGCGATCATCGCCTATGCCCTGTCGATGCTCTGCTGGCTTGGCGCGCTCAAAGACCTGCCGCTGGGCCGTGCCTACTCGCTGCTCAGCATCAGCTACGCATTGGTCTACCTGCTGGCCGCCAGCCTGCCGGTGTTCAACGAACATTTTTCGCTTTCAAAAACTGCGGGAGTGGCCTTGGTCATTCTCGGAGTCCTGACTATCAACTCTCGTCGTGCTAGCACCACAAGTCCCAGGAATGCCCCATGAAAATCAGTGTATTTGGTAGCGGTTACGTCGGTCTCGTACAGGCCACCGTGTTGGCCGAAGTCGGCCACGATGTCATCTGCATGGACGTTGACGAGAAAAAGGTCAAGTTGCTGCAACAGGGCCATGTGAGCATTTTCGAGCCGGGCCTGGCGGCCATGGTCAAGGAAAACCTCGAAGGCGGACGCCTGACGTTTACCTATGACGAAAAACTCGCGGTCGAACACGGCGAAGTGCTGTTCATCGCCGTGGGTACCCCTTCGGACGAAGACGGCTCGGCCGACCTGAAATACGTGCTGTCCGTGGGCGATGCAGTGGCTCGCCACCGTATCGACCCGGTGATCCTCGTGGAAAAATCCACCGTACCTGTAGGCACTGGCGACACTTTGCGTGCGCACATGGAAAAAGCCCTGCGCATTGCCGGCCGCCACCTGGAGTTCGATATCGTCTCCAACCCGGAATTCCTCAAGGAAGGCTCGGCCGTTGCCGACTGCCGCCGCCCGGACCGGATCGTCATCGGCTGCGAACGTGAGGAGGTGCGCGAGGTGATGCGTGAGCTGTATGCACCGTTCAACCGCAACCACGACCGCATCATCTTCATGGACCTGCGCAGCGCCGAACTGACCAAGTACGCCGCCAACTGCATGCTGGCCACCAAGATCAGCTTTATCAACCAGATCGCCGAACTGGCCGAACACCTGGGCGCCGACATCGAAGCCGTGCGCCTGGGCATTGGTGCCGACTCGCGTATCGGCTACCACTTCATCTACCCAGGTTGCGGTTATGGCGGCTCGTGTTTCCCCAAGGACATGCGCGCCCTGATCCACAGCGCCAAGGCCGCCAACTGCTCCAGCGACCTGCTGGAAGCCGTGGAAGCCATCAACCAGCGCCAGAAGAGCAAGCTGTTCGAACGCGCCAATGCATTCTTCAAGGGCGACCTGCGCGGCAAGACCTTCGCCTTGTGGGGCCTGGCGTTCAAGCCCAACACCGACGACATGCGCGATGCGCCAAGCCGGGTGCTGATGGAAGCCTTGTGGGCCGCCGGCGCGAATGTACGTGCGTTTGACCCGGAGGCCATGCAGGAAACCCAGCGCATCTACGGTGATGATCCGCGCCTGATGCTGATGGGCACCCCGGAATCCACCCTGAGTGGCTCTGACGCCTTGATCATCTGCACCGAATGGCAACAGTTTAAGGCACCGGACTTCGACCTGATCCAGCAACGCCTGAAAACCCCGGTGATCTTCGACGGCCGCAACCTGTACGACGGCGAACGCCTGGCACGCAAAGGCATCCAGTACTTCCCGATGGGCCGTGGCGATTCCTGCAACTTGCCGATCCCCCAGCAAAACTGGGCGCCTCAGGCCGAGGAAGCCTGAGACGTGGACAAAGCTCATCCGCCCCTGCTCAGCCCGACGATCCGCCGACACTCATGGGTGCTGGGGCTCCTGGCACTGGTCCTGTTTATCGCAGGCAACTGGAACCAGGCAATCATCGGCTTTGACTCGCGCTTCGTGCTGTTCGCCCAGGAGATGCTGCGCCATGGGCCGGGGTTCTTCCCGACGACGTACGGGCAACCTTATGCCGATTACCTGGCCACCTCGACGCTGCTGACCTGGCTGCTGTCCCTGCCCCTGGGGCAGGTCACCAGCCTGACGGCCTGGCTGCCCACGGCCATCGCTTCGGCGCTGCTCGTGGTGCTGGTCTACCGGCTGACGGCGCCCTACTCCCGGCGCTGGGCGCTGCTGAGCATCGCGGTGATGCTGCTCAGCAGCACCTTCATCAGCGAAACCCGCGCGGTGTCCCTCGACCAGATGTTGGCTGCCGTGGCCCTGGCGGTGTTTTACCTGGGTTATGCCCATGACCACTTCGGCGCCGCCAAGCGCCTGCACTGGCTATTTGCGCTGCTGATCCTGGGGTTTGCAATCCGGGGACCGATTGGCCTGGTCATTCCCACCGGCATGCTGTGCAGCTATTACCTGATCAACCGGCAATGGCGCCAGCTGTTCAGTTTCGGCCTGCTCGCGTTGGCGTTACTGGCGGCGTGCGTGGGCCTGCTGTTGCTGCTGGCCAAGCTCAGTGGCGGTGAAACGTTCATGCAGGACGTAATCCGCATGCAGTTCCTGGGTCGCATGGATGGCACCGAAGGCTCCGGCAGCGCGCTGTATTATTTCAGCAGTTCGCTGGGCAACTACGCACCGGCGTATCCGCTGGCAATACTCGCGCTGGTTGCGATTGTCGCCGGTGGCCGGGAGGACAAGGGCCCGGCGCTGAAGCTGGTGTTGTACTGCCTCGCTGCAGGCTTGATCGTGATGATCGGCTTGTCTGTGCCCCAAGCAAAAAAAGCGCGCTATGTACTGCCGATGCTGCCCCTGGCAGCAATCATCGCCGCGTATCCGTTCCAGGTGTCGCGAGGCAGACTGTTCGCCGGGCTGCGCTGGCTGATGCTGGGGTTGTGGACGGTCATTCCGGGGCTGCTGATCGCAGGCTTGTTCGTGGCGCGTCACCGCTTCCCCGAGCAGATTGGCAGCCTCAATCCGGTGTTCGGGATCCTGATCGCGATCCAGGTGCTGGCACTGGGCTTGCTGTTCAACCGGCGGCTTCGCTACGTGGGCCCGGCCTTCGCCGCGGTATTGGCGGTGTGGCTGGCGTATATCGTGATGGTCGAGCCGCTGGAGCGCCGGTTGTATGACACGCGCACCTTTACCCTCCAGGCCCATGCGCTGACCCAGCAACAACCGGCGCCGCTGGTATTACACGCACTCGGCAAGGACGCAAAAGCCATCAAGTTCATGGTCAACCTCGATTGCGACCGGGTGCCGTTGTTTACCCAGTTGCCTGCCGACCTGGCGCCGATCCAGGCTCCTGCATGGCTGATCATGAGCCAGTCGGACTATGAAGCGTTGAGCGACCCGCGTTTTCGTTCACTGCAGCCGGTACTGACCGGCCAGTTCGACAAGAACCCTTACGTACTGCTGCATTTGATCAAACCCGCACAACCTTGATACAGGGCGCGGGATAAGCGGAACCAACCGCTTATCCCGCGCCAGTACATTCAGTAGTTATAAATCCAAGTGTATGTAAGAAACTTCTTTGCCCATTCAACTTCGAAACTTTTAGCGTAGCAACTATCGAGAAACATCCTACGCATCTATACGCTGCTACCGATAAGACGCCCTCTTCCCGCCCCTAGCCCTCGACTGTAGACTCGCCTGCCAAGCGAGTTAATTATTTAATACCTTTTAACTATTTTCAGAAGTTCCAAAGGTGCGGTGTAAGGCATTCCTGTTACTTTCGAAAGAAACTCGACGAACGTAGCAGCAAGCCATCAATCAAGACATGCCCCGCTTAAACGAACAGTCGAAATAACAATAAAGACCTTTTAAACAGCATTCAGCGCTGCCGTTTATTTCATTTAGAGGAATGTTTTGTGTCCGACCGTCGATTGCCCGACCCCTCAACCTCTGACGCTGTCGCGCCTTTGTCCCGCGACAGAGTCAATGCGGGTTACATCCCGCTGCCAAAACTGGATCGGCTGATGGAACTGCGTGATGCACTGGTGGTGCTCAAGGGGCCATTGGCCAACAATCCATCGCTGCGGGAAAATGTACAAAACCTGCTGATCAACGAGGAAACCGATGACCGTGTGCTGGGCAAGATCAGCAACCCCATGCCACCGCCAACCCGCCTGATACCGTTTGGCTGACACGTTTTACTGCAAAAATACTGCACTTGACCTGCATTAATATGCATTGGCAGCAGTCTTCATCGATTGGCACACTGCGCAGGTTCCTCCCCCAAATGCAGGAACTTCTTTAAAGGGCTTTTCCGGGAAACCAGGCAAGCCTTTTTTTTCGCCCGCTTTTCACGGATCGTCTGTCAATGCTCGCTCGCTGGTTACCCGCTGCCATCAATACCCGCCCTGCCGAATGGAGTCGTGCCGCCATCGGCATGGCCCTGGGCACACTGTTCAGCGTCTGGGTATGCGCCCAGGTGTTCGGCACCGAGGTGGCCCTGCACCTGATAGGCCCGCTGGGAGCCTCGGCGGTGCTGCTGTTTGCCGTATCCTCCGGCGCGCTGGCCCAGCCCTGGTCGATCATCGGCAGCTACCTGTGTGCCGGGATCGTTGCGCTGCTGGTGGCCCGGGTATTGGGCCGAACGCTGGGCAGCGCATGCCTGGCTGCCGGGATGACCGTGATCCTGATCTGCTGGCTGCGCTGCCTGCATCCACCGGCGGGCGGCCTGGCCATGAGCCTGGTGCTGGCTGACCCCGCCTCGATTGCCATGGGCTGGCACGAACTTGCCGCAGTCATGCTGGGAGCCACGGCCTTGTTGGCCTGCGCGCTGGCCTACAACAACGCCACGCGCACGCGTTACCCCAAGGGCACCCGCGAACCGGCTGCGCCGATCTTTATGCCAATGGCCACCGAAAACCCCGGGATCAGCGCCGAGGACCTCAAGCAGGCCCTCGCCGAGCGCGAGCAGTTCCTGGACGTTACCCCGCAGGAACTGGAAGAGCTGATCCAGGCCAGCGAGCGGTATGCCCGGCGGCGCACCATCGGCGCGGTTTTCCAGCACCAGGGCCAGCCTCCTCCATAAGGCAAAAATGCAAAAACGACCTGCATGATTCCGACTTGTACTGGGCAAATTTGCACTGGTACGATCGCGAGATGGTTCGCCCGCGAACATCTTGATAAAGAACAATAAAAGCAGGGAGTTAGAGATGACTGCTCAGGTTTCATCCGAGGCAAGCAGCGCCGGGATTGTGCAAGACGAGGTCCTGGCGCACGTACGCAACCATATTGGCCACCTGACCCTCAATCGCCCCGCAGGCCTTAACGCCCTCACCCTGGACATGGTCCGCAGCCTCAGCCGGCATTTGCAGGCGTGGGCGGAGGATCCCCAGGTGCATGCCGTGGTGTTGCGCGGTGCCGGTGAAAAAGCCTTCTGCGCCGGCGGCGACATTCGCTCGCTGTACGACAGCTTCAAGAGCGGCGACACCCTCCACGAAGACTTCTTCGTCGAGGAATACGCCCTCGACCTCGCCATTCACAACTATCGCAAACCGGTCCTGGCACTGATGGACGGCTTCGTCCTTGGCGGTGGCATGGGCCTGGTGCAAGGCGCCGACCTGCGGGTGGTCACCGACCGCAGCCGCCTGGCAATGCCCGAGGTGGCCATCGGGTATTTCCCTGACGTGGGCGGCAGCTATTTCCTGCCGCGCATTCCCGGGGAACTGGGGATCTACCTCGGGGTGACCGGCGTGCAGATTCGTGCCGCCGACGCCCTGTATTGCGGCCTGGCGGACTGGTACCTCGACAGCGCCCGGCTCGCCGACCTCGACCAGCGTCTGGACCGCCTGGAATGGCACGATTCTCCCCTCAAGGACCTGCAAGGCCTGCTGGCCAGCCTCGCGGTGCAACAATTGCCCGACGCCCCCCTGGCGGCGCTACGCCCAGCCATCGATCACTTCTTTGCCTTGCCGGACGTGCCGAGCATCGTCGAGCAATTGCAGCAAGTCACCGTCGCCGACAGCCATGACTGGGCATTGACCACCGCCAGCCTGATGCAGACGCGCTCCCCCCTGGCCATGGCCGTGACCCTGCAGATGCTGCGTCGCGGGCGCCACCTGCCGCTGGAGCAATGCTTTGCCCTGGAACTGCACCTGGACCGCCAATGGTTTGCCCGTGGCGACCTGATCGAAGGCGTCCGCGCCCTGCTGATCGACAAGGACAAAACCCCTCGCTGGAACCCTCCAACCCTGCAGGCGTTGGAGGCTGATCATGTCGAAAGCTTCTTCCGCGACTTCGACAAGAACGGGAACTAAGTCATGCAAGATATTGAATTTACACAAGAACAAGTGATGATCCGCGACATGGCGCGGGACTTTGCCCGTGGCGAAATCGCCCCCCACGCCCAGGCTTGGGAAAAGGCCGGCTGGATCGACGATGCTTTGGTCGCCAAGATGGGCGAGTTGGGTTTGCTGGGCATGGTGGTGCCTGAAGAATGGGGCGGCACCTACGTCGACTACGTGGCCTACGCCCTGGCAGTGGAAGAGATTTCCGCTGGCGACGGCGCTACCGGCGCACTGATGAGTATCCATAATTCAGTGGGTTGCGGGCCAATTCTCAACTACGGCTCACAAGCACAAAAGGAAACCTGGTTGGCGGAACTGGCCAGCGGCCAGGCCATCGGTTGCTTCTGCCTTACCGAACCCCAGGCCGGTTCCGAAGCGCACAACCTGCGCACCCGCGCCGAACTGCGGGACGGCCAGTGGGTGATCAACGGCGCCAAGCAGTTTGTCAGCAACGGCAAGCGCGCCAAGCTGGCGATCGTGTTTGCAGTGACCGACCCGGAGCTGGGCAAGAAAGGCATCTCGGCGTTCCTGGTGCCGACCAACACCCCGGGCTTCGTGGTGGACCGTACCGAACACAAGATGGGCATTCGTGCCTCGGACACCTGTGCCGTCACCCTCAACCAGTGCACCGTACCGGAAGCCAACCTGCTGGGTGAACGCGGCAAGGGCCTGGCCATCGCCCTGTCCAACCTCGAAGGCGGACGCATCGGGATTGCCGCCCAGGCGCTGGGTATTGCGCGTGCCGCCTTTGAGGCCGCGCTGGCCTATGCCCGTGACCGGGTGCAGTTCGACAAGGCGATCATCGAGCACCAGAGCGTGGCCAACTTGCTGGCCGACATGCAAACCCGCCTGAATGCGGCGCGCCTGCTGATCCTGCATGCCGCCCGATTGCGCAGTGCGGGCAAGCCATGCCTGTCGGAGGCCTCCCAGGCCAAGCTGTTTGCCTCGGAAATGGCCGAGAAGGTGTGCTCTTCAGCCATGCAGATTCATGGGGGTTATGGCTATCTGGAGGACTACCCGGTGGAGCGTTACTACCGGGATGCGCGGATTACCCAGATTTACGAGGGCACCAGCGAGATTCAGCGGATGGTGATTGCCAGAGAATTGAAAAACTACCAGCTGTAACAGGTATTTCGCATACCCCATGTGGGAGCGGGCTTGCTCGCGAAGGCGGTGGATCAGTCGATACATCGGGTGACTGTAATACCGCCTTCGCTAGCAAGCCCGCTCCCACATTTTGATCTTCAGCGTTTCAGGACAGTGTTTACTTGTCCTTGAACTCCGGCGCACGCTTGGCCACAAACGCCGCCATGCCTTCCTTCTGATCCAGCGTGGCAAACGCCGCGTGGAACACCCGGCGCTCAAAGCGCACGCCTTCGGAAAGGCTCACTTCAAACGCACGGTTCACGCTTTCCTTGACCATCATGCTGATGGGCACCGACTTGCCGGCGATCAGGGTCGCGACCTTCAGTGCTTCGTCCAACAGCTCATCCGCCGGCACGATGCGCGCGACGATCCCGCAGCGCTCGGCTTCCACCGCATCGATAAAGCGCCCGGTCAGGCACATTTCCATGGCCTTGGCCTTGCCCACGGCGCGGGTCAGGCGCTGGGTGCCGCCCATGCCCGGCAGCACGCCGAGGTTGATTTCCGGCTGGCCAAACTTGGCGTTGTCACCCGCCAGGATGAAGTCGCACATCAAGGCCAGTTCACAGCCGCCACCCAGGGCAAACCCGTTGACCGCCGCGATGATCGGCTTGCGGCGGTTGGCCACGCGATCGCTGTCGCTGAACAGGTCGTCGAGGTAGATCTGCGGGTAGGTCAGCTCGGCCATTTCCTTGATGTCGGCACCGGCGGCAAAGGCTTTTTTCGAGCCGGTTAGTACGATGCAGCCGATTTCCGGGTTGGCTTCCAGGCTGTCCAGCGCCTGGTTCAGCTCGCTGACCAGTTGCGCGTTCAGGGCGTTCAGCGCTTGCGGGCGATTGAGGGTGATCAGCCCGACCCGGCCCTGCACGTCCAGCAAAATGCTTTCGTAACTCATAGAGACTCCTCAGAGATTGCGTGAAATGACCATGCGTTGAATATCGCTGGTGCCTTCGTAAATCTGGCAGACCCGCACATCGCGGTAGATCCGCTCCAGGGGAAAGTCGCTCAGGTAACCGTAACCGCCGAGGGTTTGCAAGGCTGCCGAGCAGACCTTTTCGGCCATTTCCGAAGCAAACAGCTTGGCCATGGACGCTTCCACCAGCGCCGGCTTGCCGCTGTCACGCAGGGCGGCGGCGTAATGCACCATCTGCCGCGCCACGGCGATTTGCGTCGCCATGTCCGCCAGGCGGAAGGCCACGGCCTGGTGCTCGATGATCGGCTTGCCAAAGCTTTCCCGCTCGCGGGCGTAGTCCCGGGCCGCTTCAAATGCCGCCCGCGCCATGCCCACCGCCTGCGAAGCAATGCCGACACGCCCGCCTTCGAGGTTGGCCAGGGCGATCCGGTAGCCTTCGCCCTCCTCGCCCAAACGATTGGCCACCGGCACCTGCACATCCTCAAACAGGATCTGGCAGGTGTCGGAAGCATGCTGGCCGAGCTTGTCCTCGACCCGCGCGACGCTGTAGCCCGGCGAGTCGGTGGGCACGATAAAGGCGCTGATGCCGCGTTTGCCGGCAGCCGGATCGGTGACTGCAAACACAATCACGATCCCGGCGTTTTGCCCGGAGGTGATGAACTGCTTGCAGCCATTCAAGACGTAGTGATCACCCTCCAGCCGGGCACGGGTTTTCAGGCCGCTGGCGTCGGAACCGGCCTGGGGCTCGGTCAAGGCAAACGCACCGAGCATCGCACCACTGGCCAGGGGCTTGAGGAACTGCTCGCGCTGTTGATCATTGCCGAACTTGAGGATCGGCACGCAGCCCACGGAGTTGTGCACGCTCATGATGGTCGAGCAGGCGCCGTCACCGGCAGCGATCTCTTCCAGGGCCATGGCGTAGGCCAGGTAGCCGGTATCACAGCCGCCCCATTGCTCCGGGACCAGCATGCCAAAAAAGCCCAGCTCGGCCATTTCACCAATGGCTTCCTTGGGAAAGCGATGCTCGCGGTCCCACTCGGCAGCGAACGGTTTAAGGCGTTCCTGGGCAAATTGCCGGGCGGCTTCGCTGATTTGCAGTTGTTCGTCATTCGGCAGCATAGGTGTTCCTTAGTACAGGCATTCAACGGCCATGGCCGTGGCTTCACCGCCGCCGATGCAGATCGCTGCAACGCCGCGCTTGAGGCCTTTCTGGCGCAGGGCCGAAAGCAGGGTCACCAGGATCCGCGCGCCGGACGCGCCAATCGGATGGCCCAGGGCACAGGCACCGCCGTGGATGTTGACCTTGCTGTGGGGAATCTCCAGCTTGCTCATGGTCACCAGGCTGACCACGGCAAAGGCTTCGTTGATTTCAAACAGGTCGACTTCGTCGAGGTTCCAGCCGGTCTTGCTCATCAGCTTGCGGATCGCCCCCACCGGCGCTACCGGGAACAGGCCAGGCTCATCGGCAAACGCCGCGTGGCCATGGATCACCGCCAGAGGCTTGAGCCCGCGCTTGTGCGCTTCGGACTGGCGCATCAGGAGCAGCGCCGCCGCACCGTCGGAAATCGAACTGGAGTTGGCTGCCGTCACCGTACCGCCTTCACGGAAGGCCGGCTTCAGGGTGGCGATCTTGTCCAGCTTGGCTTTCGGCGGCTGTTCGTCGTGGATGATGGTTTTCTGTTCCTTGCCCACGGTGACCTGCACCGGGACGATTTCGGCGATGAAGTTGCCGTCGGTGATCGCCTGTTGCGCACGGGTCAGGGACGCAATCGCGAACGCGTCCTGGGCCTCGCGGGAAAAGCCGTTGTGCTCGGCGCAGTCCTCGGCAAAGGTGCCCATCAGGCGGCCCTTGTCGTAGGCGTCTTCAAGGCCGTCGAGGAACATGTGGTCGAGCACCCGGCCGTGGCCCATGCGATAGCCGCTGCGGGCACGGTCCAGCAGGTACGGCGCGTTGGACATGCTCTCCATGCCACCGGCGATGGCCACCTCCACGCTGCCTGCCAGCAACGCGTCATGGGCCAGGATCGTGGCTTCCATGCCCGAGCCGCACATCTTGTTCAGGGTGGTGCAGCGCGTGGACTTGTCCAGGCCAGCACCCAGCGCCGCCTGGCGTGCCGGCGCCTGGCCGAGGCCGGCGGGCAGCACGCAGCCGAACAGCACTTCATCCACGGCATCGGAAGCGATACTGGCGCGTTCGACCGCTGCACGAATCGCCGCAGCGCCCAGTTGCGGAGCGGTGAGGCCTTTGAGATCACCCTGGAACCCGCCCATCGGGGTGCGTACCGCGCTGACAATAACGATTGGATCAGTCATGAAAATCTCCTTATTTGGCTGCCATGCGCAAGGCCCCGTCGAGACGGATCACCTCGCCGTTGAGCATGCTGTTTTCAATGATATGCCGCACCAGCGCGGCGTACTCGCCCGGCTTGCCCAGGCGCGGCGGGAATGGCACGCCGGCGGCGAGGGATTCGCGCACTTGCGGCGTCATGCCCGCCATCATCGGAGTTTCGAAAATACCGGGGGCGATGGTCATCACCCGAATCCCGTAGCGCGCCAGTTCGCGGGCCGCCGGCAGGGTCAGGCTGGCAATCGCGCCCTTGGACGCGGCATAGGCCGCCTGGCCGATCTGGCCGTCAAACGCTGCCACTGAAGCGGTATTGATGATCACACCGCGCTCGCCATCGGCATTCGCCTCGGTTTCAGCGATAGCCGCTGCAGCCAGGCGCAGCAGGTTGAAACTGCCGATCAGGTTGACGTTGATCACCTGGGCGAAGTTGGCCAGCACGTGCGGGCCATTTTTGCCGAGGATTTTCTCGCCCCGCACCACACCGGCACAGTTGACCAACCCATGCAAACCGCCAAAGGCAGCGACGGTGGCCTGTACCGCCGCTTCGGCAGCGGCTTCCTGGCTGATATCGGCGACCGCGCTGCGGGCCTGCGCGCCGAGCTTTTGCGCCTGGGCGGCCACTGCGTCGGCGTTCAGGTCCACCAGCATCACCTTGGCTCCGGCCGCCACGAGCATCTCGGCGGTTGCCGCGCCGAGGCCTGAAGCGCCACCGCTGACCAGAAAAACCTTGTTCTCAATCTGCATCATTGTTTCCTTGAAGAATGGGTCACGCCGTGGCCGCCTGGGCCTTGGCAATTTCCTGATTACGCAAAATGAAGCGTTGCAGCTTGCCGCTCGGGGTCTTGGGCAGCTCGCTGACAAATTCGATTTCCCGCGGGTACGAGTGAGCGGCCAGGCGCTTGCGCACGTGCTGGCGCAGCTCTTCGGCCAGGGCCGGCTCGGCGCGGTACTGCTCGCTGAGCACCACAAACGCCTTGACGATCTCGGTGCGTTCCGGACATGGCTTGCCCACTACGGCGGCCTCCACCACGGCCGGATGCTCGATCAAGGCGCTCTCTACGTCGAACGGCCCCACGCGATAGCCGGAGGTGGTAATCACATCGTCGCTGCGCCCGACAAAGCTGATGCTGCCATCGGGGTTCAGCTCCACCGTATCGCCGCTGAGGTAGTACTTGCCGACGAAGGCCTTGGTCTTGACGCCGTCATAACCGGCAAACCAGCACATCGGCGATTGCTCGCGGTCGATGGCGAGGATGCCCGGTTGGCCGGCGGGCAACTCCTGATGGTTGTCGTCCAGCACCACAATGCGATGGCCCGGCGAGGCAAAGCCCGCGGAGCCGACGTGCACCGGATGCTCCAGGCCATGGTGATTGCACAGCACCATGCCCAACTCGGTCTGGCCGTAGTGGTCGTGGATGGTCACGCCGAGGTTATCGGCGAACCAGCGGATCACTTCCGGGTTCAGCGGCTCGCCGGCACTGCTGACAATACGCAGCTTGCCCTTGATCGACTTGGCGAACTGCTCGCCCCCGGCGATCAGCAGGCGATAGGCCGTGGGAGAACCGGTGAGGTTGGTAATCCCGTATTTGTTGATGACACGGCATGTGCTTTCGAGGGTGAACGGGCCATCGTAGAAGGTGATGGGGTGGCCCATGGACAAGGGGCCGGTCACGCCGAAATAGATGCCGTAGGCCCAGCCCGGGTCGGCGACGTTCCAGAATGCGTCTTCGGGGCGCAGGTCGACGGCGTCGCGGGTGTAGCTCTGGAACGCGACGATTGCCTTGAGCGGCACGGCCAGGGCTTTCGACGGGCCGGTGGTGCCTGAGGTGAACATCAGCAGGAACGGATCGTCGGCGCCCAGCAATACGGGTTCGCAGAGGTTGACATAGTTGGGCAACTCGGCCCAGAAGCTGAAATCGCCGCGCACGATGCCTTCGCCGTTGGGGCCGGCGACGGTGACGATGGTCGGGCAGTCGGCCACTTCCGTCAGTTTGGGACGGTTTACTGCATCGGTCACCACCAGCGCGGCGCCGGAGCTGTTCAGGCGGTGTTCGATGGCCTTGGGGCCGAAGGCGGTGAACAGCGGCTGATAGACCGCGCCGATGCGCCAGGTGGCGAGGACGACCACCAGCAGCTCGGCGGTGCGTGGCAGGAGGCCTGCCACCTTGTCGCCGCGATTGACGCCCTGGGCCAGGAGGAAGTTGGCGAAGCGTGCGGCCTGGTCTTGCAGTTGGGTGAAGGTGACGGTGGCGCTGCGGCCGTCCTTGCCCTCCCAGAACAGTGCGATGCGGCCAGGTAATGCGTGGCGGTCGCAGCATTCGACGCAGGCGTTGAGGGCCTGCAGGTTGCCCGACAAGGCAGCGTCGACGGTGTGTTGGTAGTTGAACTGGGTGGTGGCAGCCGAGTAATCACGCATCGCTTCAAATCCCTGTGTGTTTTTTATTTTCAGGATGGGTACGTAGACCGGTGAAATAGTCGCTCTAGAGCGGTGGGTGGGCAATGGTCAAAGCTTTCAACTTGGTTGACTGGTTTGGCCAATGGGGGGCGCTGTTTGGTGTGTGTGTATATCCGTTTTTTGGGTGATGGCTTGTATTGGTTCCGCTCTTACAGCGGCTCACTTTTGAACAGCGCAAAAGAGTGTTGAAGAGCAAAATCAAAAGCTAAAGCGGGCACGGTCCAAATGTGGGAGCGGGCTTGCTCGCGAAGGTCGTT
>NZ_JBYSWF010000068.1:0-41786 GCF_058780865.1 Pseudomonas sp. GP01-A4 | reverse complement strand
ACTTGCTAACAGGGTTATCCACAATTCCTGTGGAAAACTTCCCCGAAATCAGCCGGATACGTGCCATGAAACGCGGTTTCGGGTGGCGATCTGGCCAAAATCGACCGTAGCCCCTCAAGTGTCAGTAGTGCGCCGGCATGGTCGGCCCCTCAAGTGTTAACAACGGCCCTTCAAGTGTCATCGTCGGCCGAGTTGTCCCAAAACTATCCACACCGTCGCCGGTATCCAGGCGGCCGGTGGTCGCCGGCACTTCCTGGCTTCCGGTCGGCTCCTGGAAGGGCCACAAGGCCCGCAGGCAGGCCGCAAGCCCAGCGGCTAGGGCCATAGGCCCGGTGAGCGTCGGAAAGGCGCTGGAAGCCCCGTAGCGCAGCGAAGAGGGGAGAGACTGGCGGCCTTGGTCGCCTGGCTCGATGCGCAGCACGACATAGCCGGTTTTCGCGGCCGCGAAAATTCCCCGGAGCCTGCTGCTGTGGCTCTGCCCCTCAAGTGTCAATGAAAAACGGGAGCCGAAGCCCCCGTTGGTTGATCCTGGCCAGCTTGGCCAACTCACGCGATCACCGCTTGCAATGCACCAGGTCGCTGTTCACCCATGCGCTTTCGACCAGGCCGCTCTTTTGCAGCTCTTCGCAAGCCTCGCCTACCTGCTCGCGCCACTTCTTCGGCCGGGCCGACTGCGAGCCGCACATCAGGCGGAAGGTTTCCAGCTTCATCGGGTAAGGCTCCTGGTGCGATGCGAAGTAATCGAACATGCGTCGGGCCGTGGGCGTCAGCTTGCGGTACTTCTCCCAAATGAACTTGCTGTAATGGTCGCCGGCGAACAGGACAACCATTTCTTCGTCAATCTCGACCTGGCAACGCGAATTGCGCGTGCCACGGTTCAGGACACGGAAGCGGCGAATCAGGGATACCGATTCGAGCCGGCCGATCCGCTTGGATGAAAACTGCATGGCCGATGCTTGCAAGCGGCTAAGGCATTCTTCGGCCTTCGTGTAGTACCGGCTGTTGATCGACCAATCCAAGTCCTGGCAAAGCTCGTAGAACGTGAACGAAACCGGGTCGCCCAGCGGCGACCGTTTGGCGTACTCAAGGATCTGTTGCCACACCAGTTCGTCATCCTCGGCGCGCAGCTCGACGCCGGTGTACGTGATGGCCACGTCCTTGTTGATGTGGAAGATTTCCTTGCTCTGTAGGGCCTCACGCGCCACGCGCTTGTTGCGCGTGGTGAAGAGGGCTGACCGGGCGTAATCGTTGGGCAAGGCGCGCATGTTGTCGGGCCACGGCGCAATGTCGAACAGCGATAGCTGGTTCTCCTTGATCTGCTGCTTGGTCTGCTTGAGCAAGGCGGCCTGCTTGGCCTCGCTGACCTTGGCGGCCAGCTCGCCGCCGGCGGCCCCTGCTTTGCTCTGTTTCTTCGCCGGCATTGCGTCTCTCCGTTTGTTCTCGGCCAACGTGGCCACCTTGGCGGCCACGGTATCAACTACCGTGCGCCGTTCTTCTGGAAGGCCCAGCGTCGCCGCCAGTTCGGCCGTCTCGGCGGCCATGCGCCGCGAGCGCAGCACGGCCGCGCTCTCTTCGGCAGGCGGTAGCGGTAGCGGTGGTGCTACTTCATCGGCTGGCTTGCTGGCCAGCGTATCGAAGAGTGATCCGACCGGCCGCATGGTCTTGCCGGTGTTGCCGGAACTCCGGCGGGCCTCCGCTGTGCGGGCGGCGAGGCTCGCCGCGTCGTTGGCATTCAGCCCGCCCTCGATGAGCTTGCGCTTATATTCCTGCTCGTCGAATTGATCCGGCATACAACCTCCCTTATAAGCATAACGCCCGGCCGAAGCCGGGCGCTTTTATCGTCATTGGCCGCCTGGTGCTTTCGTATCCAGGTATTCGATCTGTTCGGCAATGAAGTCGATGCCGTATTCCGTCTTTCCTTCCTTCTCGAACTTGGTGGGTTCAACGCGGCCCTGGACGAACACCTTGGAACCTTTGCCCAGGTACTTGCCGGCGTTCTCCGCCAAGGCGCTGAAAGCCTTGATGCGGAAAAAGTCGGTTTGCTCCTGCTTTTCACCGCTGGAATTTCGCCACACCCTATTGACAGCGAGATCAAAAATAGCTCGGCTGCTGCCGGATTCACTATGCCTAACATCGGCATCGCGGGTAAGATTACCGATAAACTGGAATTGGTTATGGCTCACTCGATGGCCTCCTTTGCTATTGGAGCCTGTAGTTTAGCTAAACCTGCTCCAACGTGTCAAGAACTTTAGCGGCTAAAATTTTCTATGGGTCGCCCCACCATGAGGCAGTCAACCCGGTGTACAAGTACATCTTCTTTACTAACGTGCTTCGCATCCTCGATGAACGAGGCATGACAAAAAACGAACTCTCCGAGCGGTCGGGAGTGTCGATTTCGTTTCTGTCCGACCTCACTACCGGCAAGGCCAATCCGTCGCTCAAGGTGATGGAAGCGATTGCCAACGCGCTTGAAACCTCTCTGCCGCTACTCCTGGAATCAACCGACCTGGACAAGCACACCCTGGACGCCTTGGCCGGCGGCAAGGCTCCTAGTAGCCTGCCTGCTGGGTACGAAAGGGTGTCGGCGGTACTCCCCGAACACCGGGCCTTCCAGGTCAAAAAATGGGGTGAGGAAACAAGGAAGAAACTAGGGGGTCGGAACGCCAAGAAGAAGTAAGGGGAGGGCAGCGGCATGGATCACGCAGACAAGAATCCACGCCCAAGGTCTTTTTAGCCGCTAAAGCTCGCCGGGGTGGCTCAACCCCCGGATTCCCATCAAAAGCCAGCAGTATCGGTGCCACGGACGCGCCCGAATTGTCGCGCCGTGTTGTGGCCACCATACGCATATTCGAGAATGCCGCACTTCGGCATGTCCATATTGTTGCGCGGTGGTGCATTTCGGTATATCGTATGACCCTGTACAGCCATTGGACGATGAAACGTACATCAAGGGGCCAACGTAGTGACCGATTTAAAAGAACACGACAGCATCAAGGAACGGGCGAAGAAGAAGCTCGAAAGGGACATGGGGCCGCAGCTCCTGGAAGCCCTGCACGATCCTAAAACGGTTGAAATCATGCTCAACGCGGACGGCAAGCTATGGCTTGAGCGTCAAGGCGAGCGGTCGCAGTGCATCGGCACGCTGCGCCGCGCACAAGCGCAAGCCATCGTGGAAACCGTCGCTGGCTACCACAACAAGGAAATCACCAAGAACAGCCCCTTGCTCGAAGGCGAATTCCCGATTGACGGTTCGCGCTTCGCGGGTCAGCTCGGCCCGGTAGTGACCGGGCCAGTCTTTGCCATCCGGAAGAAAGCCATTGCGGTGTACACGCTCGCGCAGTACGTCGAAGCCGGGATCATGACCGCAGCACAAGCGCAGTCCATCGCGGACGCGGTTGCAGCGCACAAGAACATCCTGGTGATTGGCGGCACCGGCTCGGGCAAGACCACGCTGGTCAACGCGATCATCCAGGCGATGGTCGATCACGATGCCTTGGAACGGTTCGTCATCATCGAGGACACCGGCGAAATCCAATGCACGGCCGCCAACTTCGTCCAGTACCACACCAGTATCGAAGTCAGCATGACCATGCTGCTGAAAACCACGCTGCGTATGCGGCCCGACCGCATCCTGGTTGGCGAAGTCCGTGGCGAAGAAGCCTTAGACCTGCTGGACGCCTGGAACACCGGGCATCCCGGCGGCGCTGCCACTCTCCATGCGAACAGCGCATCGGAGGGCCTGACTCGTTTGAAGTCGCTTGTTTCTCGGAATAAGTCGGCTCCATCGGAGATTGAACCGCTGATCGGCGAGGCGGTTCATGTCGTTGTTCATATCGCCAGAACCCCGGATGGCTCTCGTCGTATCCAGGAAATCCTAGAGGTTTCCGGTTACGCCGATGGCCATTACAAAACTGTGTCCCTTTAAGGAGTTAAGACCAATGCAAGCACTCTTCCCGGCCTTCCGGCTCAACCAGCGCACGATGTTTTACCTGGGCCTGGCTGTTGTCCTGGCGTTCCTTCTGCTGGCTCCCCAGCACGCTTTCGCCTCTGAAGGCACCGGCGGTTCGCTGCCGTATGAAAGCTGGCTGACGAACCTGCGTAACTCTGTCACCGGCCCGGTCGCTTTCGCGCTGTCGATCATCGGCATCGTGGTCGCCGGCGGCATCTTGATCTTCGGTGGTGAACTCAACGGCTTCTTCCGCACGTTGATTTTCATTGTCCTGGTCATGGCTCTGCTGGTCGGCGCGCAAAACATGATGAGCACCTTCTTCGGTCGTGGCGCGGAAATCGCGGCGTTGACCGATGGCGCAATTCACCAGGTCAAGGTCGGCGCGCTGAACGCCTTGGGCTTTCCTGGTGATGCCGTCATGCGCTGGGTCGAAACCGGCCGGGTTGCATAAGTCATGGCTCTGCGCGCGATCCCCATCCGCCGGGCCGGCAACCGAGAAAACCTGTTCATGGGCGGGGATCGTGAGCTGGTGATGTTCTCGGGCCTGCTGGCCGGGGCGCTGATTTTTAGCGCCCAAGAAGTACGGGCAACGGTGTTCGGCATTGTTCTGTGGTTCGGCGCGCTTTGGGCGTGCCGACTCATGGCGAAATCCGATCCCAAGCTACGCAAGGTGTACCTGCGGCACCGCCGCTACAAAGGGTACTACCCGGCGCGTAGCACGCCTTTTCGTGACAACACGCCAAGTCAAGGGAAGCAATACAAATGATTGAGTCAATTGCATTTGCCATTGCTGTCCTCGGGGCGGTTTTGTTGCTCATCCTGTTTGCCCGCATCCGTGCGGTCGATGCCGAACTGAAACTGAAAAAGCATCGCTCGAAGGACGCGGGCCTGGCCGACTTGCTCAATTACGCCGCGATGGTCGATGACGGTGTGATCGTGGGTAAGAACGGCTCCTTTATGGCCGCCTGGCTGTACAAAGGGGATGACAACGCCAGCAGCACCGATGAACAGCGGGAAATGGTGTCGTTCCGTATCAACCAGGCTCTAGCGGGCCTGGGCAGCGGCTGGATGGTGCATGTCGATGCCGTGCGCCGTCCGGCTCCCAACTACTCCGACCGGGGGCATTCGACCTTTCCCGATCCTCTGTCGGCGGCAATGGATGAAGAGCGTCGGCAGTTGTTCCAGGGCCTGGGCACGATGTACGAGGGTTATTTCGTACTAACCGTGACCTGGTTCCCGCCGCTCCTGGCGCAGCGCAAATTTGTCGAACTGATGTTCGATGACGATGCAATCTCGCCCGACCACAAGGCCCGCACGATGGGGCTTATCAAGCAGTTCAAGCGCGAAACAACCAGCATTGAATCGCGGTTGTCCTCGGCCGTGAAATTGACCCGCCTACGCGGTCAAAAGGTGGTCACGGAAGAGGGCAGGGAAGTCACGCACGACGACTTCCTATCGTGGCTGCAATTCTGCATCACTGGCCTGCATCATCCGGTGCAGCTCCCCAGCAATCCGATGTACCTGGACGCCTTGATCGGCGGGCAGGAAATGTTCGGTGGTGTAGTGCCCAAGGTCGGCCGCAACTTCGTCCAGGTCGTGGCAGTCGAGGGCTTTCCCTTGGAGTCAACACCGGGCGTTCTAACCGCCCTGGGTGAGCTGGCGTGCGAATACCGTTGGTCGTCGCGTTTCATCTTCATGGATCAGCACGAGGCCGTGGCCCACCTGGACAAGTTCCGCAAGAAGTGGCGGCAGAAGGTGCGCGGCTTCTTCGACCAGGTGTTCAACACGAACAGCGGAAACATCGACCAAGACGCGCTTTCGATGGTCGGCGATGCCGAAGCCGCGATTGCCGAAGTCAATAGTGGACTGGTGGCCGTGGGGTATTACACCGGCGTCGTCGTGCTCATGGATGAGGATCGTACCCGCCTGGAACAGTCTGCACGCCAAGTAGAAAAGGCCATCAACCGCATGGGCTTCGCGGCCCGGATCGAGACGATCAACACGCTGGACGCCTTCCTGGGCAGTTTGCCGGGGCATGGTGTCGAGAACGTGCGCCGTCCGCTCATCAACACGTTGAACCTGTCCGATCTGCTGCCTACCAGCACGATCTGGACGGGCTTGGCCAACGCCCCATGCCCGATGTACCCGCCGCTTGCGCCGGCGCTCATGCACTGCGTTACGCATGGCGCTACGCCTTTCCGGCTCAACCTGCATGTGCGCGACCTGGGGCACACCTTCATGTTCGGGCCAACTGGTGCCGGTAAATCAACGCACCTGGGCCTTATTGCCGCGCAGCTTCGCCGCTATGCGGGCATGTCGATCTTCGCCTTTGATAAGGGCATGTCGATGTACCCGCTGGCCGCCGGTATTCGGGCCGCCTCCAAGGGGAAAAGTGGCCTGCATTTCACGGTGGCCGCCGATGATGACCAGCTCGCGTTTTGCCCGCTGCAATTCCTGGAAACCAAGGGGGATCGTGCCTGGGCAATGGAATGGATCGACACCATCCTGACGTTGAACGGGGTGGAAACCACACCGGGCCAGCGTAACGAAATTGGCAACGCGATCTTGAGCATGCACGCCAGCGGCGCGCATACGCTCTCGGAGTTCAGCGTAACGATTCAAGATGAAACGATCCGCGAAGCCATCCGGCAATACACGGTGGACGGCACGATGGGCCACCTGCTCGATGCTGAAACGGACGGCCTTTCGCTCTCTGATTTCACGGTCTTTGAAATCGAAGAGTTGATGAACCTGGGCGAGAAATTCGCGCTGCCGGTGCTGCTGTATCTGTTCCGCCGGATCGAGCGCGCCCTTCATGGCCAGCCCGCCGTCATCATCCTGGATGAAGCCTGGTTGATGCTCGGCCATCCGGCCTTCCGCGCCAAGATTCGGGAATGGCTCAAGGTGCTGCGTAAGGCTAACTGCCTGGTGCTTATGGCCACGCAAAGCCTCTCTGACGCGGCGAACAGCGGCATTTTGGATGTGATCGTGGAATCGACCGCAACCAAGATTTTCTTGCCGAACGTGTACGCCCGCGATGAGGACACCGCCGCGTTGTACCGGCGCATGGGCCTGAATGCACGCCAGATTGAAATCTTGGCCACGGCCATTCCGAAGCGCCAGTACTACTACGTGTCGGAGAACGGCCGCCGACTCTATGACCTTGCCCTGGGGCCTCTGGCCTTGGCCTTCGTCGGTGCATCCGACAAGGAATCGGTCGCCACCATCAAAAGCCTGGAAGCCAAGTTTGGCTACGCCTGGGTGGATGAATGGCTGGCTGGCCGGGGCCTGAATCTCAATGACTATTTGGAGGCCGCATGAGCTTTGCAGACACGATCAAGGGCTTGATCTTCAAGAAGAAGCCCGACCGCCGGCAATCGCCGCAATCATCAGAAGCCGGCCCGCGCAGTAGTGGGCTGGAAAATCCCTACCTGTCGGCACGTCGCACCTGGAACGAGCATGTTGGCTCGGTCGTCTCGTCGCGCCAGACCTGGCAAGTGGTGGGCATCCTCTCGCTGTTGATCGCACTCGCCGGCGTCGGCGGCGTGATCCATATCGGCAGCCAGTCGAAGTTCATTCCCTACGTGGTGCAAGTGGACAAGATGGGGCAGACCATCGCGGCCGGGCCTGTTACGGCGGCCGACAAGGCCGACCCTCGCATCGTCCACGCCACGGTTGCCGACTTCATCACCAGCGCCCGCATGGTCACGCCTGACGTGGCTTTGCAGCGCAAGGCCGTGTTCAAGGTGTACTCGGTTCTGTCTCCCAACGATCCGGCCACGGCAAAAATGAATGAATGGCTCAACGGCAATGCCGATGCCAGCCCATTCAAGCGTGCAGCGAAAGAAATGGTGAACATCGAAATCACTTCGGTCATTCCGCAGTCGCCGGATACCTGGCAAGTGGATTGGACAGAAACCACCCGCGACCGCCAAGGGGCGTTGAAGGGCCAGCCCGTACCAATGCGCGCCCTTGTCACCGTCTATACCGCCGAACCCACTTCGCAGACCACGGACGAGCAACTACGCAATAACCCAATGGGGATTTATGTGCGTGATTACTCCTGGTCGCGCCTTCTTTAATTACGAGGCTAATTCACCATGAAGAAACAACTTTTCGCTGTGCTGTTGGGCGCTTCGCTGACGATCCCGACCCTGGCCCTTGCCGCCGATGACCTGGCCGACAAGTATTTTTCCAACAACAACCCGACCCTGACCGCGCAGGAAAAGGCGGCCATTGCCATCGCCAAGCGGTGGGAGGCCAGTTCGGCGACCGGCATGAAGCCGGTCGCCGGCTCCAATGGCGCGATCAAGTTCCTGTTCGGCGCGCAGCAGCCCAGCATCGTTTGCGCGGTGCTCCAGGTGTGCGATGTGGCTTTGCAGGCTGGCGAGCAAGTCAACTCGATCAACCTGGGCGATACGGCCCGCTGGACAGTCGAGCCGGCCATCACTGGCAGCGGTGCCGGCGAAGTGCAGCACCTCATCATCAAGCCGATGGACGTGGGCCTGGAAACCAGCCTGGTCGTGACCACGAACCGCCGCACCTATCACTTCCGGCTGCGCTCGCATCGCACGCAGTACATGCCGCAAGTCTCGTTCACGTATCCCGAGGACGCGCTTGCGAAGTGGGACGCGATCAAGACCCGCGAAGTGCAACACCGCACCGACAACACCATCCCTTCCACCGGGGAGTACCTGGGCGATCTGTCGTTTGACTATGACGTGTCCGGCTCGGCCTCCTGGAAGCCTGTGCGCGTATTCAACGATGGCCGCAAGACCATCATTCAAATGCCGCGCTCGATGGAGCAAACCGAAGCGCCGACCCTGTTGGTTGTGCGCCGTGATGGCGGCCTGTTCCGTGACGCTGAAACCGTCATGGTCAATTACCGCGTCCAGGGCGACCGCTTCATCGTGGACACGGTTTTCGACAAGGCAATCCTGATTGCCGGCGTCGGCAGCGGGCAAGACCGCGTGACCATTACAAGGGGGAAATAACATGCGCAAGCTAATCATTGCCGCGCTGTTCGCGTTGACGCTGGCCGGCTGCGCCACGACTGGCCAATACGGCAACTTCGTTCCGGCAGCAGCAGGCCAGCAGCAGATTGCTACCGATGCCGTGCAGCAGCTCGCCACGCTGTACCCGCCGGCCAAGACCCGTTTCGAGCTGCACCAGGCCACGCCTGACGCCTTCGGGGTAGCCCTGGTCAACACGCTGCGCGAACGCGGATACGCCCTCTTGGAGTTCAACCCAGCCGACAAGGCGCAAGCCTCGGCGGCACCGGCCGAAGCATCGGGCGCATTGCCGCTGCGCTATGTGCTCGACCAGGCCGGAACGTCGAACCTGTACCGCCTGACCTTGTTGGTCGGCAGTCAATCCATCACTCGCCCATACCTGGAAGAAAACGGCACGTTTGCGCCGGCCGGGTATTGGGCGCGCAAGGAGTAAGCCATGAGCGAAACAGCCGATCAAATGGCACCTGACGCCTCGCCGGGCGCGGTGTCGAAAAAGTCCGGCGTCCGTCGCGTCAACAACCTGCCGATGTACCTGCTGGCTGGTGTGCTTGGCTTGTTCCTGCTCGTCATGGCCCTGGTGGCAGCGGATCGTTCAGCGAAGCAGAACGCGCCGGCTACCGGGCCGCAGGAACGGGCTGGAAACACGTCGATGTTCGCCAAGGAAATCGCAGGCGATCAGGACGGTGGCATGGTGGCTCCGGCTCAAGCCCTGACGCCACCCGACATGCCGACCACGGCGGCCGCCGATCCGGTATTGATTGCCCGGCCGGACAACCTGGACGCGCCGCCGGCTCCGCCAACTGGCGGGCATCTGGATCAGCCGGCCAACGATGACGAGGCCCAGCGCATCCGCATGGCGAAGCTGCAAATGCTGGAAGAAGCCATCAAGGCAAAGACCACGGTTCAAGTGGTTGCGCCGCGTAGCTCCGGCTCGGCTCCTGGTGGCGACACGTCAACCCCGCAAACCCGCGATGAAATGCTGGCTCGGCTGGCGGCGGTTCGCCAGCAGATCGACGCCCAGCGCACCGATGACCCGACAGCCGCCTATCAAGCTCGCCTGGCGCAGCTTCGCAGCTCTGGCGTGGGTGGGGCAGGGGCCGGCGGTGGCGCGCCTTCTGGCGCTCCTTCGCTGTTGCAGACCTCGGGCAACGGCAAGAACTACGCGCAGTTTGGCGCTGGCAGTGAAGGCGGCGACCGCTGGAAACTGGACTCCCAGCCGGAAGCTCCGCGTTCGCCGTTCGAGCTGCGCGCCGGCTTTGTCGTTCCCGCCACGCTGATTTCGGGAATCAACTCGGAATTGCCCGGCCAGATCATGGCCCAGGTCAGCCAGAACGTGTACGACACGCCCACCGGCAAACACCTGTTAATCCCGCAAGGCTCACGCTTGGTTGGCATGTATTCGAGCGACGTGGCCTATGGGCAATCTCGGGTGCTGATTGCATGGCAGCGCATCGTATTCCCGGACGGTAAGGCAATGGATATTGGTTCGATGCCGGGCGGGGATAGCGCGGGCTATGCCGGCTTCAAGGATAAGGTCAACAACCATTACTTCCGGGTGTTCGCGTCGGCCTTCCTTATGTCTGGTGTGACCGCCGGCATTGCCATGAGTCAGGACGATGGCAGCAACTCGGTCAATGGTCGTCCTACCGCTTCCAGCGCGATGAGCGAGGCGCTGGGTCAACAGCTCGGTCAAGTGACCGCGCAGATGATCGCCAAGAACCTGAACATCGCTCCCACCCTGGAAATCCGTCCTGGTTATCGCTTCAACGTCATCGTGACCAAGGACATGACGTTCTCGAAACCCTACCGCTCGTTTGATTATTGACGCCAAGGAGAAACAACATGAAGCAGAAGTTTTTAGCCGCTAAAGTCGCTCTCGCCGTGGCCCTGACTGCCGGGGCATTTACCTCCGTTCCTGTGCAGGCCGGCATCCCTGTTATCGACGGCGGCAACCTGATCCAGAACGTCATGTCCGCAATGGAAGCGGTTGCGCAAACTGCCAAGCAAATCGAGCAATACCAGACTCAATTGCAGCAGTACGAAAACATGATCCAGAACACCACGGCACCCGCCGCGTATATCTGGGATCAGGCGCAGTCCACGATGAACAAGCTCCTGGCCGCGCAGGACACGCTGAACTACTACAAGAACCAGGTGGGCAGCCTTGATGCCTACCTGGGCAAGTTCCAGGACGTGGCCTATTACCGCAGCTCGCCGTGCTTCTCGTCGGGCGGGTGCTCGGATGCGGAACGCGCCGCGATGGAGCAAAACCGCCGCCTGGCCTCCGAGTCGCAGAAAAAGGCAAACGATGCCTTGTTCAAGGGCTTGGATCAGCAGCAAGACGCGCTGACGGCCGATGCCCGCACGCTGCAACAACTCCAAGGTAAGGCGCAGGGCGCGACCGGCCAAATGCAGGCCATCGGCTACGCCAACCAGCTCGCCAGCCAGCAGGCCAATCAGCTCTTGCAGATTCGTGGCCTGTTGATGGCGCAGCAGAACGCCATTGCCACGCGCAACCAGGCTCTGGCTGACCGTGAAGCGCAGGAAGCTGCATCGTCTGAACAACTCCGCAAGGGCAGCTACAAGCCAAGCCCTGCACGTTCCTGGTAAGGAGGTTTCATGAAATCAAGCAAGGCTCTGGCCTTGGCCCTGGCCGCCCTCGTGGCGGCCTCGGTCGCAGGTTGCGACAACAAGCCCGCCGTGCAGCCGCTTCCAGAAGTCACCGATGCGAATTGCACCCCTGAAAAGATCAAGGCAATGCCGCAGGCGCAGCAGCAAGAGTTCTCATCGCTGTGCCTGCGTCGTAGTGGCGACTTCAAGCCCAGCCCCAAAAAAGAATGGTGAGGTAGGAATGAAAGTGCCAGCCAATCTAAAAACCGCCCTGCCGCTGTTTCTCTGGCTGGCGTTGTTTTCCGTAAGTGCTCACGCCCAAGTTGATAACTCGGGTGTGTTCGATAACGTCCTGAATCGGTACTCGGCGGCCGCGTCGGGATGGGCCGGCGTCATCACGACTGCCGCTTCCTGGCTGTTCTGGACGCTGACGGTTATCAGCATGGTCTGGACGTTCGGCATGATGGCCTTGCGCAAGGCCGACATTGGCGAATTTTTCGCCGAGTTCGTGAAGTTCACGATCTTCACCGGCTTCTTCTGGTGGCTGCTGACCAACGGCCCTAATTTCGCATCGTCCATCTACGATTCATTGCGGCAACTCGCGGGTAACGCTACCGGCCTCGGTAGCGGCCTGTCGCCGTCCGGAATTGTCGATATTGGTTTTGCGATCTTCGACAAGGTGCTGGATCAGTCCTCGGTCTGGTCGCCAGTCGATAGCGCGTGCGGGATTCTTATGGCAACGGCGATCCTGGTCATCCTGGCTCTGGTCGGTGTGAACATGCTCCTTCTCTTGGCGTCCGGCTGGGTGCTCGCCTATGGCGGCGTGTTCTTCCTCGGCTTTGGTGGATCGCGTTGGACTTCCGACATGGCGATCAACTACTACAAGACCGTGCTGGGCATTGCCGCGCAGCTCATGGCAATGGTGCTCCTGGTCGGCATCGGCAAGACCTTTCTTGACGACTACTACACGCGGATGAGCGCCGGCATCAGCCTGAAAGAAATGGGCGTGATGTTGATCGTCGTCATCATCCTTCTGGCGTTGACCAACAAGATTCCGGCCCTGCTCGCCGGCATCATCACTGGCGCAAGCGTGGGCGGTGCCGGCATTGGTGGTTTCGGTGCCGGTGCTGCAATGGGTGCCGCTGGTATGGCCGTGGCAGCGGCCGCAACTGGTGGCGCAGCCCTGGCCGCCGGTGCGGCATCGGCCGCCGGTGGTGCGCAAGCCGTGATGGCGGCATTCTCGAAGGCTAGCGAGAACGCATCGAGTGGCGGCGACGGCGGCGGCGATCTTATGTCGGCCTTCACTGGTGGCGGTGGCGGTGGTGGCGGCGGTGATGCCGGCGGCGGCGACGCTGGTACTGGTGACACTCCCTTTGCCCAAGCCGCCGGCTTTGGTGGCGGTGGCGGTGGCAGTGGCGGTGATTCAGGCGGCAGCTCGGCCAGCTCGGACGGTGGCGGCGAATCGTCCGGTTCGTCGTCCAGCAGCTCGTCCAGTTCGACCGGCGGCAAGGCATCCAGCGGTGGTTCGTCCAGCGCGGCCGCTTCGGGTGGTGGCTCGTCCAGCTCGGCCGCCTCGGCGGGTGAGTCGCCCAGCTCCGGCGGCGCATCTACGGCCAGCAGCGGCGGCAGTGACGCCGGCAGCTCGGGCAGTGGCGATTCCAAGGGCAACGACAAAGCCCAAGCGGCCGCCGCCGGCGGCGGCTTCCTCGCGTCGGCCGCCAAGGCGGGGCGTATCACGGCCGATGCCGGCGGCATCTTGGCCAAGGGCATCGGTTCGGTGGCCAAGGCCAAGGCGTCCAGCATCAAGGATTCCGCAATGGAGCGAATTGCCGACACAACGGGCGGCAAGATCGCGGCCGCCATCAAGGGGCAGGGGAGCGAAACGGTCAGCGATTCGCAAGACGCTGCCAGCCCTACGTTTGGCGCAAATAGTCTGGCTTCGGGTGAAACCCAAGCCGATCCAGAGTCCGAAGTCGCGGCATTCGTGAACCGCGATGGCGGCGAACAAACCGCATAACCACAAGGAGAATCATCATGAAGAAGAAATTGTTTGCTATCGCCGCGCTGGTTGCCGCTCTCGGCACTTCGGCTGGCTCGGCCAGTGCGCAAGAGGTTTTGACCGGCGACACCCGCCTGGCTTGCGAAGCGGTTTTGTGCCTGGCATCGGGCACGCGGCCCAGCGAATGCGCGCCGTCGCTCAACCGCTATTTCAGCATCTCGGCCCGCAAGCTCAAGGACACGATCAAGAAGCGCGCCAACTTCCTCAAGCTATGCCCGGCATCGAACCAGTCGCCCGAAATGGCGTCCCTGGTCAATTCAATGGCCAATGGTGCCGGCCGCTGCGATTCGCAATCGCTCAATAGCTCGCTGATTATGTATCGCGGCTGGGACTCCGGCGAAACGTACATCAGCAACCGGATGCCGGATTACTGCGCGGCATATACCGGCCACGCCTACACCGACTTCAATTCAAGCGGCACGATGCCACGCTATGTTGGTACGCCAGAGGAAGGCGGGTATTGGGTCGAGGCAAAGGACTATGACCGTGCCCTGGCCGAATACAACGCACGCCTGGAAGAACAGCGCCGCCGGAACCGTGAAAACGGTTGGTTGCAGCGGTAAGGGGAGGGGACATGATGCCATTCGTTGCCGACATGCCGCCGCAGATTCAGGAGCGCGTCGTGTGCTCGATCTCGGCGGCCGTCAAGTATGAAGTCCCGGCCAACATCGTGTTGGCCGTGGCTGAAAAAGAGGCGGGCAAGCCGGGGCAGTGGGTGCGCAACACGAATGGCACTCACGATGTTGGCCCCATGCAGTTCAACACGACGTACCTGCGTGACCTGGCACGCTACGGGATCACGGCGGACGATGTAGCGGCCGCTGGCTGCTACTCGTTCGACCTGGCCGCCTGGCGGTTGCGGATGCACATTCGCAACGACAAGGGCGACCTGTGGACGAAAGCCGCTAACTACCACTCACGCACGCCCCGGTACAACACCGTGTACCGGGCCGACTTGATCCGCAAGGCGACCAAATGGGCCGATTGGCTCGAAGCCCGCTTTGTGACCCTGGACGTGACGAAAGAGGGCGCTACGGCCTCCGTTCCGACCATGCCGGTGACAGTCCAGGCAGTGGCCCAACAAGCCCCTATGGCGGCCCCAGCGGCCGCCCCGGCCGTCAAGCCACACAAGCCCGCCGCGTCTGGTTCATTGAACATGGCCAGCTACGTGCCGCGCTCGATCTCCTTCACCATTAACGATCAGGACAACGCGCAATGAAATACACCTCGATTACGCCGGCAACGGATTGGTTCTATGTCCACCCGAAGGCCCCGCCAGAAACCGGCGCTGTGGTCTATCACGTCCCGGTGTTCGCCGTCGATGGCGATACCGGCGACGTGGTTGGTTTGATTCCAGTGTTCTACGGCGGCGTGCCCAAGCTCGTCGCGCCGTCTGACTCCCTGGGCGGCGTCTATCTGCACCGTGACCAGCTCACGGAAGAAGAGGCCGAGCTTGCACGCTCTACGCGCTGAAACGTCGCCAGCGTTGCCGCGCCTGGTACTGGCCGATGGCACGGTCGAGGCGTTGAAGTGGTTTGCCCTGCTGCTCATGACCGGCGATCACGTCAACAAGTATCTGTTCAACGGCACGATTGATTGGCTGTTCGATGCCGGCCGCCTTTGCCTGCCCATCTTCGTTTTTGTCTTGGCGTACAACCTGGCCAGACCGGGCACGTTCGAGCGCGGAGCCTATCCCCGCACCATGAAGCGCCTGGCGCTGTTCGGTGCGGTCGCCTCGGTGCCATTCATCGCCCTGGGTGGCTTGTTCGCTGGGTGGTGGCCGCTCAACGTGCTGTTCACGCTCCTGGTCATCACGGCCACGCTGTACCTGGTCGAGCGGGGCGGTGCCGGCAATCTCATTGCCGCCGGCCTGGTGCTCCTGGTCGGTGGCAGCTCTGTCGAATACTGGTGGCCAGCCGTGATCCTCGGCCTGGCTGTTTGGTCGTACTGCAAGCGCCCCACCTGGACAGCCGCGGTGATCGCGCTGCTGGCCCTGGCCTCGCTGTGGTTCATCAATCGCAACCTGTGGGCCTTGGCGTCGGTGCCGCTGCTCCTGGTCGCCTCTCGCCTCGATCTGCCCATGCCGCGCTTGCGCTGGGCGTTCTATGCCTATTACCCGCTGCACCTGGCCGCGCTCTGGTTGATCCGCATTCCCATGAGCAAAGCCGGATACCTATTCTTTTGATTGGAGCCTGTCCGATGCGTAAAGCGTTCTTTCTAGCCTTTTCCTTGGCGTCAATGATCTTCGCGCAAGGCGCGATGGCCACCGACTACGGCAGTGCCGCCGGCACGCCGATTTCTTCGATGGTGATGGTTTCGTTCCCGGACAGCAGCACCACGTTTCAGCCGCCGGTGGACGTTGCGGCCGTCCTCGATGACGCCCGCACCGCCTCGATGATCTACATCAACGGCCGCACCAGCACGAACCGGCCCAGCGCCCGCGACGAAGCCCTGGCATTGAAGCGTGCCTTGTCGGCGCGCAAGTACCTGGTGGATCGTGGCGTGTCGCCCCTCAAGGTCATGGTGAACTTCGCATCGGCCGCCGACTACATAACCGAGAACATCACGCCCGAAGGGCGCTACCAGAACCAGCGCGTTGAAATCGAACTCGTCTATGTGCCCATGTTCTAGGCCCTGGCCGACCGACCATTTTTTCACTCATCAGGAGGTTGCACCATGAAATACCGTTTTGCCCTTGCCTTGCCGATACTGGCTCTTGCCGGCTGCGCCGCGTTGGATCAAGTCGCCAAGGACATTCAGAAAGCCACGGCCCCGGTTATGGTCACGGAAACGCTGCCACAAATCTGCCAAGCCGCGAAGAAGAACCAGGTACAGGCCAATAGCATTTATGTCGGCAAGGGCCTGGCCATGACTGGCGAGGTGCGTTCGGTCAACGAAGGGTTCCAGCCCCACTACCGGGTGTTCCTGAAAGCTGGCCAAGTGTCGATTCATGCCGGCACCGAGAACAAAGCCAGCGTTACCGCGCTGACGGTGGGCAAGACCGCCCGCGTCTCCGGTGTCATTACGGACGTGTCCAATGATTTCAACGGCTGCGCAATCTCGCTGAAAGACGCGACGTTCTAGCTTCGCTGCCGCATAGACAGACTGGTAATTCAGCCCGCCTTGCGCGGGCTTTTTCCTTTCTGGCCGTCCACGTCGCCGCGCATTGCCCACACTCGTTTGACTTGGCTTTCGCTGCACCTGGCCAGCCTCGCCGTTTCCGCGATGCTGTGGCCGGCAGTGCGTAGCGCGATGATCCGATCATGCGCAAGGGTGTCGGCCTTCCTGCCGGCGTATTTCCCGGATTGCTTGGCCAGCTCGACGCCTTGCCGCTGACGTTCGCGGCGATCCTCGTAATCGTCGCGTGCGATCTGCAAGGCCAGCTTCAAAAGCATGTCCTGGACGGATTCCAGGACAACCTTGGCCACGCCCTTCGCTTCGGCGGCCAGCTCCGTCAAATCGACTACACCAGGCACGGCCAGCCTGGCGCCCTTGGCCCGGATCGACGCCACTAGGCGTTCGGCCTCGGCCAGCGGCAAGCGGCTGATTCGGTCGATCTTCTCGGCAACCACGACTTCACCGGGTTGCAGGTCGGCAATAAGACGCAGCAGCTCGGCGCGATCGGCGCGTGCGCCCGATGCCTTCTCGCGGTAGATGCCGGCGACATAGAAGCCGGCCGCCTTCGTGCTCTCCACGATGGCATCCTGCCGGGTTAGGTCTTGTTCCTCTGTGCTCACGCGCAGGTAGATTCGAGTGTCACTTTCAGAAGGCGACAGCACGAAATATCAAAAGTCGACCGCACGGTCTTTTCTGACGTTGGAGTCGCCTCAGAAAACGGAAAATAAAGCACGCTAAGGCGTAGTTCCCTCGGGCTACACCGCGTCCGCACTGCGCGGTTCTTTCTTCCCTTGCAGTGACGCAATCAGCGGGCAGGAAACGTTCCCCTTCCGCGCATGGCAGGCGCACACCAAATCAGACAGCACGGCCTCCATGCGCGCCAGGTCAGCCATCCTCTCGCGCACGTCCTTGAGCTTGTGCTCGGCCAGGCTGCTGGCTTCCTCGCAATGGGTGCCATCCTCAAGCCGCAGCAGCTCGGCGATCTCATCCAGGCTGAAGCCCAACCGCTGGGCTGATTTCACGAAGCGCACCCGCGTTACATCCGTCTCGCCATAGCGGCGAATGCTGCCGTAAGGCTTGTCCGGTTCCGGGAGCAAGCCCTTGCGCTGATAGAACCGGATGGTCTCCACATTGACCCCGGCCGTCCTGGCGAAAACGCCAATGGTCAGGTTCTCCAAATTGTTTTCCATATCGCTTGACTCCGTACATAACTACGGAAGTAAGCTTAAGCTATCCAATTCAGATTCGAAAGGACAAACGTATGTCTGAACCTCAAAACGGGCGCGGCGCGCTCTTCACTGGCGGGCTGGCCGCCATCCTCGCCTCGGCTTGCTGCCTCGGGCCGCTGGTTCTGATCGCCTTGGGGTTCAGCGGCGCTTGGATCGGCAACTTGACGGTGTTGGAACCCTATCGCCCCATCTTTATCGGCGTGGCGCTGGTGGCGTTGTTCTTCGCCTGGCGGCGCATCTACCGGCCGTCAGCCGCCTGCAAACCGGGTGAGGTTTGCGCGATTCCCCAAGTGCGAGCTACTTACAAGCTCATTTTCTGGGGCGTGGCCGTGCTGGTTTTGGTCGCGCTCGGATTTCCCTACGTCGTGCCATTTTTCTATTGATCACAGGAGTTCACCATGAAAAAGCTGCTTTCCGCCCTTGCCCTCGCTGCCGTTGTTGCCCCCGTGTGGGCCGCCACCCAGACCGTTACGCTGTCCGTACCGGGCATGACCTGCTCGGCCTGTCCGATCACTGTCAAGAAGGCGATTTCCAAGGTCGATGGCGTCAGTAAAGTTGACGTGACCTTCGAGACGCGCGAAGCGGTGGTCACCTTCGATGATGCCAAGACCAGCGTGCAGAAACTGACCAAGGCTACCGAGGATGCGGGCTACCCATCATCAGTCAAGAACTGATCATGAAAGACCCGAAGACACTGCTGCGGGTCAGCATCATTGGCACAACCCTCGTGGCGCTGTGTTGCTTCACCCCTGTTCTGGTCATTTTGCTCGGTGTGGTCGGCTTGTCCGCGCTGACCGGCTATCTGGACTATGTGCTGCTGCCTGCGCTGGCGATTTTCATCGGCTTGACCATCTACGCCATCCAACGAAAACGCCAAGCCGATGCCTGCTGCACCCCGAAATTCAATGGAGTAAAAAAATGACCGAAATCACCGTGAATGGCATGACCTGCACATCCTGCGCCACCCATGTCAAAGATGCTTTGGAAAAGATTCCCGGCGTGAATGCCGCTGTGGTGTCCTATCCAGAAAGCCGCGCGCAAGTCATGGCAGACACCGCCGTGAGCCACAACCAACTGCTGGCCGCCATCGCCGCATTGGGTTATCAAGGCTCGATCCGGGTTGGTGATTTCAAAGATGAACCAAAAATCCGTGATGCACTTGAGGGCGCCGGTTTGCATATCGCCATCATTGGCAGCGGCGGGGCCGCGATGGCGGCGGCGCTGAAGGCCGTCGAGCAAGGCGCGACGGTCACGCTGATCGAACGCGGCACCATCGGCGGCACCTGCGTCAATATCGGCTGTGTGCCGTCCAAGATCATGATCCGCGCTGCCCATATTGCCCATCTGCGCCGGGAAAGTCCGTTCGACGGCGGTATTGCGGCAACTGTGCCTGCGATTGACCGCAGCAAACTGCTGGCCCAGCAGCAGGCCCGTGTCGATGAACTGCGGCACGCCAAATACGAAGGCATCCTGGACGGCAATCCAGCCATCACCGTTTTGCACGGTGAAGCGCGTTTCAAGGACGACCAGAGCCTGGTCGTCCGTTTGAACGAGGGTGGCGAGCGCGAGGTAACGTTCGACCGCTGCCTGGTCGCCACCGGTGCCAGTCCGGCCGTGCCGCCGATTCCGGGCCTGAAAGAGTCACCCTACTGGACTTCCACCGAAGCGCTTGTCAGCGACACCATTCCCGCACGCCTGGCCGTGATCGGTTCGTCGGTGGTGGCGTTGGAACTGGCGCAAGCCTTTGCCCGGCTCGGCAGCCAGGTCACGATCCTGGCACGCAGCACCTTGTTCTTCCGGGAAGACCCGGCCATCGGCGAGGCCGTGACAGCCGCTTTCCGCGCCGAGGGCATCGAGGTGCTGGAGCACACGCAAGCCAGCCAGGTCGCCCATGTGAACGGCGAATTCGTGCTGACCACCGGACACGGTGAATTGCGCGCTGACAAGTTGCTGGTTGCCACCGGTCGGGCACCGAATACGCGCAGCCTCGCGCTGGACGCGGCGGGGGTCACTGTCAATGCGCAAGGGGCCATCGTTATCGACCAAGGCATGCGCACGAGCAACCCGAACATCTACGCGGCCGGCGACTGCACCGACCAGCCGCAGTTCGTCTACGTGGCAGCGGCCGCCGGCACCCGTGCCGCGATCAACATGACCGGCGGCGACGCAGCCCTCAATCTGACCGCGATGCCGGCAGTGGTGTTCACCGACCCGCAAGTCGCCACCGTGGGCTACAGCGAGGCGGAAGCGCACCACGATGGCATCGAGACCGACAGTCGCACGCTGACACTCGACAACGTTCCGCGAGCGCTTGCCAACTTCGACACACGCGGCTTCATCAAGCTGGTCATCGAGGAAGGTAGCGGACGGCTCATCGGCGTGCAGGCGGTGGCCCCGGAAGCGGGCGAACTGATCCAGACGGCGGTGCTCGCCATCCGCAACCGCATGACGGTGCAGGAACTGGCCGACCAGTTGTTCCCCTACCTGACAATGGTCGAGGGGTTGAAGCTTGCGGCGCAGACCTTCAACAAGGACGTGAAGCAGCTTTCCTGCTGCGCTGGATAAAAAAAGGAGGTTTTCAATGAGCGCCTACACCGTGTCCCGGCTGGCCCTTGATGCCGGGGTGAGCGTGCATATCGTGCGCGACTACCTGCTGCGCGGATTGCTGCGTCCGGTGGCGTGCACCCCGGGCGGCTATGGCCTGTTCGATGATGCCGCCTTGCAACGGCTGTGCTTCGTGCGGGCGGCCTTCGAGGCGGGCATCGGCCTGGACGCGCTGGCGCGGCTGTGCCGGGCGCTGGATGCTGCGGACGGCGATGAAGCGGCCGCGCAGCTTGCCGTTCTGCGCCAGTTCGTCGAGCGTCGGCGCGAAGCGTTGGCCGATCTGGAGGTGCAGTTGGCCACCATGCCGACCGAGCCGGCACAGCACGCGGAGAGTCTGCCATGAACAGCCCCGAGCGCTTGCCGTCCGAGACGCACAAACCGATCACCGGCTACCTGTGGGGCGCGCTGGCCGTGCTCACCTGTCCCTGCCATTTGCCGATTCTCGCCATTGTGCTGGCCGGCACGACGGCCGGCGCGTTCATCGGAGAGTACTGGGGTATCGCAGCCCTCACGCTGACCGGTTTGTTCGTCCTGTCTGTGACACGACTGCTGCGGGCCTTCAAAGATCGATCATGAGCGCTTCCCATTGAGACAAACCACGCTGTCGCTACGTTGCCTCATGCCGGCATCAAATTCGGCTGAGTAGCTTCTCGCCATCTGGACGTAGCTCACCCTTGGGTGAAACATGCCGATACAGGGTCTGCCGCGTGACGCCAAGTTCCTGGCACAGGTCGCCGACCTTGGTCTCTGGCTGACCCATTGCCGCCATCGCCAGCCGCAGCTTGGCGGCGGTCATCTTGAACGGCCGGCCGCCTTTCCGCCCGCGCGCGCGGGCCGAGGCTAGGCCGGCAATCGTGCGCTCCGCGATCAACTCGCGCTCGAACTCGGCCAGGGCGGCGAAGATGCCAAAGACCAGCTTGCCGGCGGCGGTCGTGGTGTCGATGGCCGCGCCGTGCCCGGTTAATACCTTCAAGCCGATGCCGCGCCCAGTCAGGTCGTGCACGGTGTTGATGAGATGTCGCAGGTCGCGTCCGAGCCGATCCAGTTTCCACACGACCAGTGTGTCGCCAGTTCGCAACGCCTTCAGGCAGCTCGTCAAGCCGGGCCGATCCTCGCGCATGCCGGATGCCTGGTCCTCGTAAAGATGTACTGGATCGACCCCGGCGGCAATCAGCGCGTCGCGCTGCAAATCGGTAGCCTGGGAGCCGTCCGCCTTCGATACCCGCATGTAGCCTATCAGCATGTCGTACCTGTCACATATACGTTCGATTATGTGACAGTGTGCACCGGAAAGTTCTGGTCGTCAAAATTTGTCACTTAACCCGTCATTCTGTCTAAGACATGCAAAGGGTCCATCAGGCACGTAATGTGACAGAAATTCCGGGGGGGATGCCTTCCTTTGCGAAGGTGGCGCGCAACTGTTCCAGGGAAGCGGGGTCGCGCCGACCATAGGAAGCCAACGCGAACAGCGAGCGTGCCGTCTCGGGGTCGTGCCGCGCTTCAATGATGGCCTCATCGATGGCCTGGATTGCCCGTTGCCAGTGATCGACGGGTTCGGGCTTCGGCGTTTTCGCCGACAGGCCACTGGTGAAACCGGTTTGGGGTTCGGACCAGAACAGCTTTGCATGCTCGCCCGGCGGGCTTATATCCCTCACCTCAATCAAGCTGATTGCCGTTGCCGCCGCCTCCAGCATCTGCAACCGTACTGCCGGGTTCAGGGTTTCATACGGTCGCCACAGACTTTGCCCAGCACGCAGCGGATGCCCGCAGCCTTCCCAGACTTGGCGGAGATACCCCGCGCAGGTTCCGCACGTCGAAAGCGGGGTGTTCAGCTCATCGAGCAGCGTGCGTAGTAGCCGAAACCACAATCCAGCGTGGATGCGTCGGCGCGGCAGCTCCACATGGCCGGTCGTCAGTGCCTGCCAGGTGCGCCGGTCCATCACCGCAATCGCGTCGCTGGCGGTGCGCGGCGCAGTGTCGGCGTTCTCCCAGCCGAGAAACCGCCCAGGCACGCCCCAATAGGATTCCAGCCAGCAGCCATGCAGCGGGCAGCTCAGCATCAGGGGCAGCTTCCATGCAAGCAGTACGGCTTGGTTTGCCGGGTCGTTCAGACAGAGCGGGCAGGCGCGATGTATCGGCTGGCTGGGCAGCCAGGCACGCCAGCTCGTGATGGATCGCGTCCTACGGCGGAGTTTCGGCAGCAGCACCGAGAGCTGGAACGCATAGGTTTCCAATGCGTCTGGAATCTGATCATCAAGGCTGTCCAGTAGCCAAGGCACCCAGCCGGCGAAACTCATGCAACGCAGCCGGTCCGGCTCGATGCCGCTCCGCTGGGAGAGCATCGCCAGCAGCGCCAGTGGTGGCGCGGTGTCCAGGTCATCAACCTGGCCGTGACCAAGATCGTGCTCCAGCAGCTCGGACACCTCCATGTGATAGCAAAGGGCCACGCGGTTGAGCCACGAAGACAAGGCTTCGCCTTCCCTGGGAGCCGGATGCAGTGGCCAGTGTGGCGCTGGCTTCACATCAGTTCCCGCTCGAATTGCCGCCGCCGCTCGCTGGGACCGGTGTAATCGGCCATGCTGAGCGTGCGATGGTTGATCGCTTCCTCACCGCTCTCCACGGCAGCGACGGCCGCCGCCATCAACAGGTGCGCCAGCTCGCCGATGGTGCCCTCGCTGCGCGTGAGCAGGTAGCGGGCCATATCCAGCGTGGCAATCGACGAGGGTCGCCGCAGCGGGAGCGAAGCCGCGAAGCTGGCCAGCAGTGAGCAGCAATCGTCGTTGGCCTCCCACACCGGCAGCATCATCGGCTCGAAGCGGTTTTCCAACTGGTCGTCCGAGCGGATCGCCAAGTAGGCATCGCGTGTGCCGACCCCGACCAGCGGGATGCGCAGCTCGTTGCCGAGGAAACGCAGCAGGTTGAGGAATTCCCGGCGGTTGACGCTGTTGCCGGCCAGGACGTTGTGCAATTCGTCGATCACCAGCATGCGCACGCCGACCTTGCGTAGCAGTGCCAGCGCCAATTGCTCCATTTCCGGCAGCCGTGGGCGCGGGCGCAATGGCGCGCCCATCGCGGCAAGTAGCGCGACGTAGAAGCGGATTACCGACGGTTCGGATGGCATCTGCACGACCAGTACCGGAATGTGCTCCTGGTCGGCGTCGGAGCTGGCCGGGTGGGTGCGGCGGAATTTCTCGACGATCATCGACTTGCCGTTGTTGGTTGGACCGACCAACAGCAGGTTGGGCATGCGTTGTTTGTTCGGCCACGCATACAGGGCTTCCAGCCGATTCAGCGCCTCGACTGCTCGCGGATAGCCGATCCAGCGGTCAGCGCGAAGGCGATGGATGCGTTCGTCCGCCGGAAGACGGGCCAAGCCCTGGGCCACCGGCATCAGGTGGGACAAGTCGATGATGGGATATTCTTCCACGGCTACCACTCCTCAATCTGGTCGAACGGTTTGGCAGGTGACTGGTTGTCTGCCTGCGGGTCAGCCATGTCCGCGTCCGGTGGTGGCGTGGTTTTGAAAAGAACTGCCGTTGCCTTGAGATGCTGGCGTCGATCCGCGTCGCGCCGCGCCTTGCGCGTAGCTTTCTGCGCGGTGGACACGATTTCGCGCATCTGGCCGATCATGCGAAACAGCGCCGACTCATCCACCTGTTCGCGCCCTTGCTGCCGCAATTTCGCCAGCGCCTGTCGTTGTTCCCAGAGGGTGACAGCCGGGTGCGACAAGGTGCGGTATGGAATTTCCAGATAGTGCTGCCCCTCCGGCTCCAGCACCCAAATGCGGCTGATGTCGCGCGGGTCGCGCCGGATCAGGAACGCAGGCAAGCGGTCGCGCCGAGCTATCCACGGCTTGAGCGCATCGGCGTAGTAATGGATGTGGTCGATGACGAAGCCGGTGCGGGTCAGCGTGCGGCGGATGATGGGCAGAAAATCGACCAGAAAAGCCGTGGTGCGAGTGATGACGGTTGGCACGCCGGTCCGCGCGATAGCTTCGGCCCAGCGCGCTGCCGGCGGCTGGAGCAGGCCGTTGTGCACGGAGCCGTGGTAGGTGCCGACCGCCAATGTGAGCCAGCGCTCCAGCTCACGCAGCGTCAGGGCGGCCTTGTTTTCGGAATCGTAGTCGCCGCGCTGGTCAGGGTTGGAGAAGGTCGTCCCTGGCAATTCGTCGTGGATCATCTGCATCGCCGTGCCGATGATCCGTTCCACGATGCCGCCGTAGTGCGGCTGCCCGAGCGGGCGATAGTCAAGCCGGATGCCATGCTGCTCGCAGCCTCGGCGTAGCGCTTCGCTCTTGAACTCGGCCGCGTTGTCCAGGTAGAGCAGCCTGGGCTTGCCGCTCATCGGCCACTCCATTTCTATGTTCAGACCCTCCAGCCAGGGACGCTTGTCGCAGGCGACATGCACAAGGCACAGGCCGACCGAAACAGATGACGGCGCTTCCAGCGTGACGACCATGCCGAGCACGCAGCGGGTAAACACGTCGATGGCGATGGTCAGATACGGACGGCCAATCGGTTGCCGGTCGCGCTCGTCCACCACGATCAGGTCGATGACCGTGTGATCAATCTGCACTTGTTCCAGTGGCGCGGTCACGGCGGGAGGCTCACCACCGACACCTTGCAGGCTGCGGGACGCATCCTGACCTTCCCGGCGGCGAGTGGCCTTGAGCGGATCGAGGCCGGCGATCCGCAGAGCCACGGTGTTGCGCGCCGGCGCCCGCAGCTTTTGCGCTTTGCAAGCCTGCGCGACCTCGCGGTGGAACGCTGCCAGGCTACGCTTCTGCTTGGTCAGGAAGCGCTTTTGCAGCAACTCGCGGATGATGCGCTCAACTGATTCCGGCAAGCGTCCCTTGCCTTTTCCGCCGCCGGATCGGCTGCGAGCCAGGTCCGTCACAAGCCCAGCACCTTGCCGGGCACGGCGGATTAGGACATACACCTGCCGCCTGGACAGGCCAAGCGCGTGAGCAGCGGCATCGGCGGCTTCATGCCCGACCACATCAAGCGCTGCCAGCGGCCCGATGATTTCCGCCCGTTGCCGGGCCTGCGCCCAAGCCGCATCGGGCAGGGTGGCCACGCCTTGCTCGGCAATCAATGATGTGTCTGACGCCATGCTCACACCTCGCTTTGGTGCACACGAGTATTGAGCATAGTCGAGATTGGTGCAGATGACTTCTGATATTGCGTTGTCAGGAGTCGCCTGCACATCTGGCGTTACGCCCCGTCAATTGGTGCAGTCGTCTTCTGAAAATGACATCGAGCGACTTTCATTCGGCCCCCTGGTCAATTTGGGTATAGGGAAAATGGCTATTGTTCCATGCCTAGCCAAAATGGGAAGGCTCCCGACTCAAATTGGCTAGGTTATTTTTGACCATGCAACTTGGCCGCGTGGATCTCGTTGTGGATCTCGCCGGCGTGGATCTCCGACCTGGCCAGCACGCCAAAAAAAAACCGCCCCGGAGTGCGGGGCGGCGAAGTGGTGCAGGGTGGTGGTGGGGTTATCCGATCTTGGCGGCCCGCTTCGGCCGCTGCTCTTGCTTCTGCTCGCGCTTCTGCTCCTGTTCCAGTTTCTGCGCCTTCTGCTCCTGGCCAACGTCGATCAGCACCTTGCCCACCGCCGTAGTGACCTGGCGCTTGACGCCTTCGCGGCCCAGCTCGCTCTTGTTGGCCAAGTCGTTGAAGTCGGTGAAGCCCTTGGGATCGCCCGCCTGCTCGCCTGGCGCGAAGATCGGGAAGATGGCCTTGCCGCCGACCGCCTGCGCCGCTTCCTCGGCCTTGGCCCGGCCGGGGTTGTGGCCGCGCTCGATCTCCTGCTGTTTGTCATCGTCGCCGGCGATGATGATGGGCTTGTCCGGGTACTTCTCATGCAAGGCGCGGGCGACGTGGGGCAGATTGCCGGAGTCAAACGCGGCGACGGTAGCGAAGCCCAGCGCCTCGGCATTGCTCGCGGCCGTGGCGTAGCCCTCGGAAATCACCAGCGCCGGCGCTGCGGCCAAGGCATCCATGCCGCCGACCGGATGGAAGCATCCTTCCTTCTTCGAGTCCTTGGCGAATCGCTTGGTGCCGTCCTCCTGGATGTACTGCATCGTCCACTGCTTGCCGTCCACGTCGAAGGCGGGGATGTAGGTTTTCTGGCCGTCCTTGTCGGTCAGCGCCCCGGCCTGCGGCTTGATGCCCTTGGCTTCCAGGTACGGCGTCGGCTGCTCGATGGCGGTAAGGCCGTCCATCTGGCGGCCGACCCGCTGCGCGGTCGCTTCCTGCTGCTTCTCGATCTCGGCGCTGCGCTCGGCCAGCTTGGTCGCGGCCTCGGCTTGCAGCTTGGCTTTTTCCTCGTCGCTCAAAGCGTAGCCCTTGCTCTTCCAGGTCACGTCCGTGCCGGTCTTGTTGTTGATGATCCGGCCCGCCGGGTGGCCGTCCAGGTGGCCGACATAAAAGCCGTCCAGCGCGCCGGCCTTGCCGCCCTCGACCGGAACACGGTGCTTCTTGCCGTCCATGATCGGATGGTCGCCGGCCGCGCCCTTGACGGTTCCAACCTGCAAGCCGGCCGCCTTCATCGCCTCGGCAAATTCTTCCCTGGGCGTCATGGCCGGCCCCTGCTGGGTCGATACGTTCTCGGGGTTCCAGCGTTCCAGCTTGGCCAAGTCGGCACGCGGGCCGGCATACCAGGACTTCGCGGCCTTGTCCCAAAGCGCGCCGGCGGCCTTCGCCTCGCCGCGTTCGGCGTAGGGAACGGCCAGATAGGTGCGGCCCTGGGCGGCTTTCTGGCCCTCGGGCTGGGCTTGGGGTGCTGCGGCCTCTGAACGGGCCTCTGTGGCCGCCGTAGCGGCTCCCTGCGCCCATTTGGCGAATGGGGCGGCATCGACGCCCGCCGGCACGTACCAGGACTGTTGCTGGCGATCCCAGCGCGCCCCGAGTCCCTTGGCTTCGTCCTTTTCCTTGAACGGCACATTGATGTACTCGCGTTCGGGCTTCTGCTGCTCCGGCTCGGCCGCCACGCCTTGGGCTTGCGCCTGCTGGTCGCGTTCAAGCTCGGCAATGCGGCGCTGCAAGTCCGCATCGTTGAGCATGGCGGTCGCCTCGGCATCCTTCCGGGCTTCTTTAGCCGCTGAAATGTCCTCGTCGGTGCTGTTGGGGTCGCGGCGCACCCGCTCTTCATGTACGCGGGCCAGCTTTGCCGCACGCTCAAGGTCGTTGACCTCGGCATGGGCATCGACCGCCGCCAGTCGCTGGGCCAGCTCGTCGGCCTGCTGTTCGCTGTCGAAGTCAGCAAGCCATTGGTGCGTACCATCTTCACGGCGGGCATACACGCCATAGAACTCGGGTTCGACGCCAAGGGATGCGGCGGCCGTGACGCTCTGCTGGTCGCCTTCGCCCTCCATGACGTTGCCCTGGACTTGCACCAGGCCGCTCCAATCAGCGGGCAGGGTGAAGCCGAAAGCCTGCTGGCTGGCCTCGTCCAGTGCCTGGCTGTCGATTGCCCTGGTGGCGTCGGTGCCGGTGTGCAAGTCACGTAGCGCGCTTGTGACCTCGGCATCCGGCCTGGACATGATGCCGTTGTCGGCGAGTCGATCCACCAGGCGGCCAGGCAGGCTGTCGATGTTGATTGGTGTCTGCATGTTTGTTCCTTCCTCCTGCTGCGCCCGCGCCTCCGGGAACTGCGCTACCAGGTCGGGGTACTCGGCCAGCACGGCCGCCGGCGGGAAGGTCGGCTTGGTGCCGATCTCTGCCGCTCCGGGCGTGTTCAAGTACAAGGCGTTGTTGACGGCCCCGCGATGCACGTCCGCAATGGCGGCTTCGGGGTTCTCGGCATCGGAAAACGACGAATAGCGGTCGCCAAGGGTGACGTTCCACTGGCGGCCGTGGTTTTCCAGCTTCTCGGTGGTGGCCTGGGCGGCGAACTCGGCCAGCGTCATTTCATGCGGCTGCCGCAAGTCGGCCTGCTGTTCCTGCACCTGCTTTTGCTCGAAGGCCAGCACGTAATCGTGAATCTTCTCGGCGTCGGACGATGCGCGGAAGATTTCCAGCGGATCGTCTTGCAGTGCCTTGATCCAGGAACCGACATAGGCGGCGTGCTGTTCGGGATCGTGCCCGATGCCCAGCTCGTCGCCCACGATCATCGAGGAAATCTCGGCGCGCAGCTCTTCCTTGGCGTAACCCTCCGACCCGAAGGGATGGGCAAGGTCGCGGTCGAGGCGCGAAGGGTGGCCAGTCCAGTGCCCCAGCTCATGCAACGCGGTCGCATAGTAGCGGTCGGCGCTCTCGAACTGGCTCTTTTCTGGAAGGGTGATGCTATCGGTCGATGGCCGATAGAAAGCCCGATCCCCGGCGCTGTGGCTGATTCTGGCCCCGGACGCTTGCAGGATGTGTTCGGCCCGCTCCACGGCATCCCATTGCTGTTCGGCCTTCGGTTTGATCTGCTGCGGGGGCAGGCCGTCGATCTGTTCGGCGTTGAACACGGTAGCGAAGAAAACGCGGGGTCGTTCGAGCTGGACGGTTTGCTTGACCTTCTCGCCGTTCGCATCGCGTATCGGCCGGCCCTGGTCATCGAGCTTGTCTTGCTCTTCGCTGAACTTCCAGTATTGAACCGGCGTGCCTTTCTCGCCCTTGCGCACCTGTGCGCCGGCGGCCCCCGCCTGCTTGTAGGTCATCCAGCGCGAATCATCGCGGCCCTGGGCCATCAGGTGAATGGCGTTGATTCCCTTATAGCGTTTGCCGGTGGTGGGGTTCATCGGCATCAGCGAGTTGGGTTCGCCTGGCTGCCACGGTTTTTGCCAAGGTGCGGTGCCGGCCTTGAGCTGTTCGATCAGCTTTTCGGCCACCACTTCATGAAACGGCTTCTTCGGTTCCATAGTGTTGTCCCTTCTGAATAGTTCGTTGATCTCCGGGAATGTCTGCTGTGTCCTGGTGCGGTCATGCAGGCCCTGGGCGACCATGCAAACGATGTTGTGCAGGTCGTCGGCTCCCATCGGCCGGACTCGGGCGATGCAGGTTTCCTTGAAAGATTGCTGGCCTCGCTGCTGCACCTGGTCGTTGCCAACGTGGTGACGTGGTGCGATGCCTTCGGATTGCAGGGCAATGACTTCCTCGGCGCGCATGTCCAGCGACGTGCCGGCATAGCGTTCGTTGATGTCATCCCATAGCGGCTTGAGCGTTGGTTCTTCGCGGCCGGCGATCACGCCATCGAGCAAGGCCCGCTTCTCGGCCGGTGCGAAGGTGTTGGCTCCGTAGTGCCCTAGAACTTCATGGCGCAACGTGATGAGCAAGTCGCGGGCGTCCTGGACGTTATCCAGGGGCACGTCCACGCGGCCCCGGTAGGTGCGACCGTTGGCGGCTGTCGTCTCTTTCGGAACATAGCCGCCCTTCATGTCCTGGGGCACTTCCACGGCACGCGGCCCGTAAAGCTGGGCCGTGTTGTCGCGGAACTTATAGGCCAGCTCAAGCGCGCCGGGGTAGTCGCGCAAGAACAGCCGCGCTACCCCTTCGGCCTCGGCCTTGGTGATGGCCATCTATCAATCCTCCTTGGCGTTGTGCCTGGCGATTGCCTCGGGCACCGTCTCGCCGTCCTTCATGCCGAATCGCTCGCGGGCGTTCGTGCGGGTGATGAAGGTCGGGATTTCCGCGCTCGGGCCTTCGTCGTCCAGGAACTCCGGCTGCTCTTCGCCCGGCACGTCCACCAGGTCAGCGTTGCTGTCGGTGGCGTCCTGCTCGCTCAAGGCATCCTCCACGAACGCGCCGGCGCGTTCGGCTTCCTCGGGGTCGAATTCGGCCTGGTAGCCGGGCGTCTGTGCATCGGCCAGCTTCTCGCGCAGCGCCTCGGTGGCGGTGGCGTAGTCATCGACCGGCGGCAGCGCCGCATCGGTGGTGTTGGTTTGGTTCTTCGGGTCAGTCATGGCGTTACTCCTTGTCGGTGGTTGAATCTGCTGGGCCGCTGCGGCCCTTGCTGTAGTCGGGCCGGCCTTTCAGGTCGGGATAGGTCTGTTTGCACCCTGGGTAGTTGCTGCATCCCCACCAGAAATGCCCCTTCTTCTTGCTCGGCCGCCGCGAAAGGCCGGTGCCGCACGCCATGCACTTGTGCAGGGTGGACACTGGCGCGGCTTCTTTGCCGCCGGCGATGGTCACGGCTCCGGTGTTGGCCTTTGTCACCTGGTCGCGGATGAAGGCTTCTTGCTTCGTGATGAACGCGGCCAGCTCGGCGGTGCCCTGCTCAATGCCCTTCAACATGCGTTCGTACAGGGCGGTGAGTACCGGGCTTTTCACAACCTCGGGCAGCGCGTCGATCACGCTGCGGCCCAAGGTCGTGCTGATGATCTGCTTGCCCTTGGTTTCCAGGAACTCGCGGCGTTTCAGCTCGGCCAGAATGGAAGCGCGGGTTGCCGAAGTGCCGATGCCGTCGCCTTCGCGCAGCATCTTTTTGTGTTCGGCGTCGGCCACGAACTTGTGGATGTTCTCCATTGCGCGGGTCAACGTACCTTCGGTGAACCGCTGCGGTGGCTTCGTTTTCGAGTCCTTGCGGGCGGCGTCGGTGCAAGTCACGCCGTCGCCTTGCTTCATCGCCGGCAGGCGCTGGCTGTCGCTGTCGTCTTGCTCCTTGTCGGCGTCCTCGTCCACCTGGTCGTACACGTCACGCCAGCCGTTTTTCGTGACTACCTTGCCGCTGGCCGCGAATGTCTCGCCGGCAACGTCCGCGCCCACGGTGGTCTGCATGTATTCGTGCAGCGGGTAGAACTGCGCGATGTAGGCCCGCACGATCAGTTCATAGATGTTGCGTTCGCGCTCGCTCAAGCCGGCCTTGCTGCCCTTTTGCATGGTCGGCACGATGCCGTGGTGCGCGGTGATCTTCGAGTCGTTCCAGGTCTTGGACTTGATGCGCGGATCGGCGGCATCGACCAGGCTGGCCAGCTCCGGGTTCACATGCTTGACGGCATCGAGCACGTTGGCCGCGTCGGCGTGCTGCGACTCGGGCAGGTACGCGCAATCGGTTCGCGGGTAGCTGGTCAGCTTGTGAGTTTCATAGAGCGACTGGCAGGTATTCAGCACGTCCTCGGCGCTGTACCCGTACTTGTTCGAGGCCAGTACCGTAATGTCGGACAGTGCGAACGCCAGCGGTTGGTTCTGCTTCTTCGCTTCCTGTTTGTACTCGGCAATGCTGCCGGGCTGGCCCTTGACGCTGGCGACCAGGGCATCGGCCACGGCGGTATCGACAAGGCGGCCCTCGCTGTCCAGGCCGGCTTGATCTTCCTTCGCCTTCCAGGCGGCCATGAACGTCCCGCCTTCGTGCTGAATCGCTGCGCGGATCGTGTGATACGGCACCGGCTTGAAAGCCTCGATTTCACGGTCACGATTCACGACCAGGGCCAGCGTCGGAGTCTGCACCCGGCCCACGGTCAGCAAGGCCCTGGAACCGCCGCGCTGCGCCCGCAAGGTGTAGGCGCGGGAAAGGTTCATGCCGATCAGCCAATCGGCGCGTGCGCGGCCTCGGGCAGCGTCGGCCCAGCCGTGATAAGTGTTGTTTTCTTTCAGTGCGGCCAAGCCCCGCTTGACCGTCACGGTGTCCTGCGCGGAAACCCAAAAGCGGCGCGTTGGCTTGTTGGCCTTGAAGTGGTGCAGCACTTCATCGACCAGCAACTGGCCTTCACGGTCGGGGTCGCCAGCGTTGACGATTTCGCCCGCCTCCTTGATGAGTTTGCCGATCACGGCAAGCTGCTTCTTCGCGTCGTCCTTCGGCCGCAAAATCCACGTTTCCGGGATGATTGGCAGCTCTTCGATGCGCCAGATTTTTTTGCCGTTGCTGTTGCGCGGCACGTCATCGGGCGTGTACTCGTCCGGCTCGGCCTGTTCCAGCATGTGACCAAAGCACCAGGTTATTTTGTCGGTGCCGCATTCGATGTAGCCGTCGCCTTTGCTTGTGACGCCCAGCGCCTCGGCAATGGCTTTCGCTACGGATGGTTTTTCAGCGATGAAAAGTCGCATGGTGATCCCCTTCCCTACCAGGTGATGACCGGACGAATCACGGTCTTGATTTGCGAACGATTGATGGGGCCGAAGTAACGGCCATCGAACGATGTGCCGCTTACGTCCGACATAAGCAGCACTTCGGAATTGCCTAGCGTGTAGTGGTCGGCCTGGAAGCGTGGCAACGGCCGGCCAGCCGAATCGGCCTTGATGGGCTTGCTCAAGGGCAGCAGCTCGCCATTCACGCGCACACCGTCATCACTGACAGTCACGGCGTCGTTTTTAGCGGCTAAAACGCGCTTCATCATGTAGCCGTATCCGCCTGTGCAGAACCCGGCCCCGATGTAATCCCTTTCCTTGGCGTCATCGAATACGCCCGTTTGCGGCGGACACCAAAGCACATACGCGCCCTTCTCCACCGGCGCGCTGCTCGTCCAGTACAAGCCAACTGGAATGCTCTTGGTGGTGTTGATCCGGGCACCGGCGGCATAGCCGCCAGCGCCCAGCACCAAGACAGCAATGCCGGCGATGGCTACGCCGGCCGTGATGCGTTTCGCCACGTTCTTCATATCGTGATCCCCTGCCCCGCGTCCTGGATGTGGATGGTCTTGTCGCTGACCTTCGGAGCGGGGATTGCGGCACGCGCCTGGAATACCGGGTCTTTGAAGTACAGCGGTTGCTTGCCGTAAATCGCGGGATAGCCGGCGACATAAACAACCATGTCGCCCGCCTGCTCGATTTCGCCTGTGGCCGACTTGCGCGGCCCTGGCATTCGCAGGCACTCATCGGGGGTAAGCAAGGGGCGCTGCACTTCCTGGAACGTGCGTGACACCTGGCCCAGCATGGCGGCCGTGCGGCGGCCGCTAGTCGTGATCTGTTCCTTGACGATGGTGGTCTGGCCGGTCAACCGCGAAAGGTGCTCGGCAGTCTCGACACGGTTGGGCGGATAGGCGTTCTGGACGTGGCAGTTACTGGTGATTGTCTCGTCGTGGCCGTATCCGGTTTCGCGGCTCTTGAGCTGGTTAATGTCCTGGCAAATCAGGTAGCACTTGATGCCGTAGCCGGCGACGAAAGCCAGCGACTCTTGCAGGATTTCCAGCTTCCCAAGGCTCGGGAACTCGTCCAGCATCATCAGCAGCCGGTGCTTGTAGTGCGCGACCGGCCGGCCATCCTCGAAGTCCATCTTGTCGGCCAGCAACCGCACAATCATGTTGACCATGATTCGCACCAACGGGCGCAGTCGGGCCTTGTCGTTGGGCTGCGTGACGATGTACAGGCTGGCCGGGTCGTCCTGGTGCATCAGGTCTTTGATGCGGAACTCTGACTTGCTCACGCTGCGGGCCACAACCGGATCGCGGTACAGGGACAGGTACGATTTCGCGGTGGACAACACCGATCCGGCTTCTTCCTCCGGCCGATCCATCATGTCGCGGGCCGCCGATCCGATGGCATGGTGGTTCTGGCCGTCAACGTGGCCGTAGGTCGTCATTTCCATCCACAACTCGCCAATGTCGCGGTTGGGATCGGCCAGCATGGCATCGACCGATGGCAACGTGGCATAGGTGCCGTCTGCCTTGGCCTTGTAAAGCGCGTGAAGGATCACGCCAACCAGCAGCGAAAACGCGGTTTTCTGCCAATGGGAGTCCAGCCCCTTGCCGTCCGGGTCAACGATGAGCTGGGCAAGGTTCTGCACGTCGCCCACTTCAAATTCGGTTCCCAGCCGGATTTCGTCCAGGGGATTCCAACAAATTCCGCCGCTCGATGAGGCCGGCTCGAAGCGCAGAACCCGGTTCTTCGCGTGCTTCTTCCGCCAGCCGGCGGTCAAGGCCCACAACTCGCCCTTGAGGTCGGTAATGACGGCACTGGCGGGCCACGAAAGCATCGTCGGGACAACCAGGCCGACACCTTTACCGGATCGCGTCGGCGCGTAGCACAAGACATGCTCCGGGCCGCTGTGGCGCAGGTAGTAGAACGAACCGTCTTTGTCCTCCCAGCCGCCGACATAGACGCCGGTGGCCGTTGCCTCTTCCTTGCCGGTCACGACTTCCAGGACAGTGCGCGGCCGGGGTAGCAGGCCGGCCGCCTGAATGTCCTTCTTCTCGGCCCAGCGCGCCGATCCGTGCAGGTATTCGTTCGCCTTGGACGTGTTCGACGCGACTACCTTGGCAATGGCCACGCCCAGCAGCCCCACGGTCGTCACCAGCATTCCCATGCTGCCGGCGCTCATGATTTCGTTGGGATAGTGGCCGTACCACTTCGACGCCCACTGCAAGATCGACCAGGGCGCATAGACGTGGCCGATGTTCGGGCCAAGGCTTGCCTGGTACTGGAACGTATGCGCGAAAAACTGCGTTGAGGCTTGCAGGCCGCCGGCCAGCGACAAAACGCCCAGCGTTGGCAGCAGCTTGCTCGGCTTGGGCTTTGCAGAGCGCACCTGTGGGCCAACTGCGTTGTTCATCTTGATTTTCATCTGCTCCTTCCTTTCGACGTTTTGATCGAGCCTTTTGGTGTGATCGAGACGGCATCGCCTATGGCAATGCGCTTCAAGCGGCGGGCGGTGGCCTGGTCGATGGGCATAACCATCACGTCATCGCCACGCCTTACCAGGGCCAAGTCCTGGCCCTCGACGTTCCGCATACCGGCAAACGACAACGCGCCATCACCGTCAGTATAACGCGAGTGTTTCGGTATATCGAAACCTTTTAGCCTCTTGCCTTCGCGTTCGGCAATGTATTTATCCATTGCCTTGACCTGCTCGGGCTTGTGTTCCGGTCGTGCGTCTAGCCTTCCTCCTGGCCCAGAAACTCCCCGTCGCAGTGCGTTATCTGGTTGGGTTCCTTGCTGCTCCATGTGACCAGGAACATCACGCGGCAATAGCACTTCACTTCCGCTGGCGATGCGAACCACACCGAGTTTGGACAGTGCTCGCAAACGGTTTTTGCTTTGGGGCGGCGGGACTCTTCCAATGCGTCCAATGTCGGGCTTCCTGTGCTGTCCGGCGGCGTGAATCCCTCCTGCTGGATCGCGCCCGCTTCCTCCGGCGTTGATGCCGGATCGGGTAGCGTTGTCGTCGGCAGCGGGTCTTGATCCAGCGCGGCCAGTGCCGCGTCCAGTTCGTCCTCGATCTTGTTCGGGTCTGTCATGGGTGTTCTCCTTCTTCAAAAGAGCCTGCCGCCGGCTTTCCAGCGCCGGATCGGCAAACGTGATGGGTAGTTGTGAATCGACGGCTGCGCGGATGATCTGCGCCTTGAACTCGGCGGTGCCATTGACCGTGATGCGGTTGCCGTACCGCTCCATTGCCAGCCGTAGGGCTTGCTGCAAGCCCTCGCGGGTGGCTTCGCGGGACACTTGCAGCTTGTCGCCGTCATCCCGCACCGCAGTCTTGCCAGCGCGGAAAATGATCGTTCCCTTCTTCGTGATGTTGTCCACCACGGGCGCGTGCCCTGGCTTCGCCTGGCCCTCGCCCTTCACGGTGTTGCCCTTGAGACCTTGGGCGGCCTCTCTGGCGCGCAGGGCGGCCAGCGCCTCGCTGTTGCCCTGCAAGGCTTCCTTCTTGAGCCAGTCGGCCCATGTGCGCCGCTTGTGGGCGTCGTAGCAGTCCTGGCGATCCTTCTGGTACTGCTTATTGATGCTGTCGATCTCGGCGCGCAGCGCCTTGCTGGCCTGGGCGTACAACAACTTCTTGTTCAATCGGTTTTCGCCCAAGACCTTGATCGTGGCCCGCCGTAGCCGATTCGACCGCTTGGCATCCTCGACCTTCCGGGTTTTGCGCTGCCTGGCCTTGTCCAGCGCGGCCCGTTGCGTGGCCGCCAAGGTTTGTTGATCGGCCTTATATCTGGCGTACAACTCAACGGTGTTGACCCGCAGGCGTACCGGCTTCTTCTGGTACTGCCGCTTCGCTTTGGTTTCCGCTTGCCGTTCGGGCGATGCCTCGAACGGGCCAAACCTCGCTTCCAGCTTCGGTTTGGAAAGTTCGCGGGCTACTGTGCTTGCCTTAACCTGGGTGCCGTCGCCGGCTTCGATTACGAAGCCATTGCCTTTTGCTCGCAGCTCTAGGCCGTTGGCCTGCAACGCTTGGTGCAGTTCCGTCCAGGACTGCGCGGCCTTGATCTCTTCCAGGCATTCGCGCTTGATCCATCCGACCAGGCTTTCCACGCCGGCATGTCGTTCCATGTCGGCCGCCCGGCCTTCGGCGATGCTGCGCGCCGGGGTGTGGTTGTCTTTTTCCAGCCCGTAGTCGCGTTCCAGGACTTCGCACAACTCGCCCAACGTCCGATAGGACTGGAAGGGTTCGTGCATCGTGTTGCGCGTCGGATGAATCTTGTTGATGGCGATGTGGATGTGCAGGTTGTCGGTGTCGTGGTGCACGGCACTGATTCGTTGATGCTCGCCATAACCCAGCCCCGCGCAAATACGCTCTTCAATCGCTTTGAGGGTGTCGGCGTCGGGCTTCTCGCCAGCGCGAAAGCTCACCAGCAGGTGAAAGGTCTTGTCGCCAGTGGCGCGCGTGTTCATGTGCTGCGTCGCCAGCACTTCGTCCGTAGCGGCCTGCACGGTGCCGGCCTGGCAGTTCGTGACTGTGACCAGGCCCAGCCGTTCGGTCTTGCTTTGCGCGTCCGTGATGTACTCCGCCAAGCCAGCGAAGTCGCTCTTGCCAAGCGAACGCATGGGAACGTGCTTGGCGATCATCGGGCACGCTCGATTTTTTTAGCGGCTAAAGTCATGGCTCGGCCCTCGGCCGCACCACGGCTTTCATGACGCGCCCCATTTCGTCCTGGGTCGCCTCTATGCGCCCCAGCAGCGCCCGAAGGGTCGCTTCTCCGATGTGGGCGGTTCGCACGTCATCGGTCAGCCAGAGTTTCAGCAAACCGCCCAAGCGGCCAAGGTCGCCATTGATCCTGGCCAGCTCGCGCACGCGCTCGTAGTCGGTTATGCCCTTGATCTCGTAGCCCTGGCCGACCTCGCGCAAGTAGCGCGCAACGCTCAAGCCCGCTTGCCGGGCTTGGCGTTCGATCTCTTCCTTCTCGTCCGGGAACACCGGCACCCGAAGGTGCTGCCGGCGCTTCCGGCCTGTTTGCTTTTCGTCTTGCTCCATCGTCCAACCTCGCTTGTTGCTTCTTGCCGGCGGTAGCCGGCTGGCCTCGCAGAGCAGGATTCCCGTTGAGTGCCCCCGGCGCGAATAAGGGACAGTGAAGATAGATAACCGGCTTGCCCGGTTAGCTAACTTCACCCATCCTGCCCGCCTTACGGCTCCTTTGACGCCAAGAATGAAATCAGATTCACATTCGATTTACTAGCGATTTTGCCTCAAAACTAGAACGATTGCATCAACGATATAGCGAAACTGGCTAGAGTTGCGCTAGAATCGTGGATGTAGTGCTCCAATCGACCTAAAATCGGGAAGGAATCGTATTGATGAAGGATGAAAAATCGTTATGGCTAAGAGCCTTTCAGAACGCATTGCCCAGCGGGTAAGCACCAGGCAGCCGAGTCGAACCGGGAAGAACCGGGCATCGTTTCTTGCGGTTCGGGACGATGTGAAAAAGGCGCTGGATGATGGCTGGCCAGTCAAGGTGATCTGGGACACCTTGCGCGATGAAGGAAAGATCGAGTTCGGGTATGACGCCTTTATCGGCTACGTGAACCGGCTCATTCGCAACGTGGAACCAACGCCGCCCGCCAAGCCGCCGGCCGACCAGGTGAAGGCCGACAAGCCAGCACCGAAGGCCAAGGCGAAAACCGATGCACCACAAGAACCGAAGAAAGAAGCGACGCCCATTGGTGGCTTCAACTTCAACCCGAAACCGAATAAAGAGGATTTACTGTAATGGCGAAAATTCACATGGTTTTGCAAGGCAAGGGCGGCGTCGGCAAGTCGATGATCGCGGCCGCAATTGCCCAGTACAAAGCGAGCAAGGGGCAAACACCGCTTTGCATCGACACCGATCCGGTCAACAGCACCTTTGAGGGGTATCGGGCGCTGAACGTGCAGCGCCTGAACATCATGGATGGCGACGAAATCAACACCAGGAACTTCGATGCCCTGGTGGAGCAAATCGCCTCAACCAAAAGCGACGTCATCATCGACAACGGGGCCAGCTCGTTCGTCCCACTGTCCAGCTACTTGATCGGCAACCAGGTGCCGGCGCTGCTCCAAGACATGGGGCATGAACTGGTGGTGCATACGGTCGTCACCGGCGGGCAAGCCTTCCTGGACACGTTGAATGGCTTTAGCACGCTTGCCCGGCAATTCCCGGCCGAATGCGTGTTCGTGGTCTGGCTCAACCCGTATTGGGGGCCAATCGAGCATGAAGGCAAGGGCTTCGAGAAGATGAAGGCGTACACCGACAATAAGGCGCGGGTGTCGGCCATCATCCAGATTCCGGCTCTCAAGGAAGAAACCTACGGCCGCGACTTCTCGGAAATGCTCCAGGAGCGCCGGACGTTCGATGAAGCCCTGGCCGACTCGGCCCTCACGATCATGACGCGCCAACGGCTCAAGATCGTGAAGTCGCAGCTCTTCCAGCAGCTTGAAAATGCGGCGGTGCTCTGATGGCAAGCGACGACAAGATCGAGGAAACCATCAAGGCCATTGCGGCACGGCACGGCATCGCTGTCAGCCGCGATGACCCGATCCTGGTACTGCAAACGATCAATGATCGTTTGATGCAGGACAGCCAAGCCGCCCAGCAAGAAATCCTGGAAGGCTTCAAATCGGAGCTGGAAGCCATTGCACACCGCTGGGGTGAGGACTCCAAGGGGAAGGCCGAAAGAACGCTTAACGCGGCCCTGGCGGCCTCCAAGGAGGCAATGGCGCAAGGCATGAAGGATGGCGCGAAAGCGGCGGCCGAAGCGGTGCAGCGTGAGTTTGACGCCAGCGCGGCAAAGCTGGCCGGCTCGATCCGGGAAGCGCGCCGCGTGTCCATGCTGAACATGGCCGCCGCCGGCCTCGCCGTGCTGGCCGCCGCACTGGCCCTGTGGGCCTCGATGTAGGCCCGCCGCCGCTCCAAGAAAAAGCCCGGCAGTGCCGGGCTTTTGTTTATACGGTGCGGGACAGTCCCAAGGATTGCGACCGTCCTAGTCGCTGCTCCTGGGCCTGCTTTCGTTCTTGTTCCTGCTTGCGCATAAGCGCCTGGTGCCGGCGCTGCGCTTCGCGCATTGCGTCCCAATCCGAAGCCAGTTCGGGGCGCTCGGCGCGCATCTTGCGCGTGGCCAGCTCTTCGACCTTGGGCGCATGGATGCCCATGCCTTCCTTGATCTCGCGGACAACCTCAAGGCGAGTATGCAGCACCTGCAAGCGCGCTTGCTGCTGTACTTGCTGGCTTTGCCACGCCTGCCGCGTACCTGGCCGCGCCAAAAAACTCGGCTTCCCTGCCTGCGCCTGCTGCAAGCGGGCCTGCTGCCGGTCGATCAGGTTTTCTAGGCGATCCTCGATATGCTCGACCTGGGCGAACTTCGCCTGGACGTACACGGCCAGCGCCTCTTGATAGGTCTGCTCGATTGGGGCGGCCTCCAAGGCCGCCTGCTGCTCGCGCTCGATTTCCTGCGCGGCCTCTAGCAGCTCTTCGCCGCCGCTCGTAGCGGCAGCGGCACGGCCCGGCTTGGTAGGTGTCGGGGCGCTGCTGTCTCGTCGGGATGCTGATTTGTTCAAGGAAGCCTCCTTTAGCCGCTAAAAATTATCGGGATCGCCCTCGGCTAAGTTTTGCGGCTTCGGCGGCCACCGTGGCCTTGCCCTGGGCGTCGTAACTAATACTCTTTGATGCTCCTACTTCTGGTACTTTATCGAAATTTTGTCGTTCGTGCATGACAAAATTTTTCCCGATCTGCTGATACACGTTGCTACTGTCCGCGTGAACGATCAGCCCATCATGCCGTTGGCCCTTGTCGGCCTCTTTCGCCATGTACAGGTTGTAAATGCCGGGCTTGAGTGCGCCGGCCTTGTCCACCTTCTCGTTTGTCCACGCGCCTCCTTGCTCGGCCTGAACGATGCGTTGCCCGTTCATGACCAATAGGCGTTGTTTCATTGGACACTCCTAATCGTTGGTACTGGTTAAAAAATGGATGTTGGCACCTCCATACGCCACAACGAAAAAAGCCGACCTCGGCAGTTCGAGGCCGGCTTTATCCATCTTGCCGGGGCGCGCTTGTCAAGGTAACTGTTAATTTTAGTGAAAACCCTCCGATAAATCAGGATTTATCACTCTTACCCCGGCCACGCTCGGCCTTCTCGGCCCTCGCCATGACGGTTTCCAAGGCTTCCAAGCGTCCCCGTAGGGTAGCGGCTTCCTCGCGGGCCGTAGCGGCCTCCTGGCGGCTGCTGTCGCGCTCTGCCTGCGCCTTGGTGTAACGCTCGGCCTGTCGGGCGGCCTCCTGGGCGACCGTCTTACGCTGCTCCTGGTGCGCCTCGCGCTCGGCGTTCGCCTTGGCCTTGATCTCGGCAATCTGGCCCAACACGTCCAGGGCTTCATCGCGGGCGGTGTCACGCTCTGCCTCGGCGGCCTTGGCCCGGCCCACGGCTTGATCGCGCTCTTGGCGCAGGCGGTCGGCTTCCTGGTGTGCCCGATCCAGTTCGGCGCGCAGCTCGCGGGCGCGATGCTCGATCTCTTCGGCCTTCTGCTCGGCCAGCGCGGCCCGCCGCTCGGAAGCTGAAAGGTTGGCTGCAATCTCGTCCAGCGTCTTGTCTTGGGCCTCGATCTGCTTGCCCGCCGTGGCCAGCTCCCTCCCAAGCTCCGCATTCTGCTCTTGCACCGCTTCCAGCTCGGTCGCCTGCGTTTCGTATGCGTCGGCCAGCTCGGCCCGCATGGCGTCCAGCTCGGCCCGCTCGCCCTCCCAGCCGGCTTGTGCGGCCCGCAGCGACTCGTTCGCCAGCTCCTGGGCCTGCTGCCACAACACGGCCACCGCCTGGCCGCCGGCGGCCGACACGGCCTCGGGCACCTGGACGGCTACCGGGGCCGCCTGGGCGGTCTGCGCTCGCCTCCACTCCTTCATGCCGCTGCTGGCGTCATTCATGTTGACGCGGGCGGCCTTGCGCACGGCATCGACGGTGGGGAAGGCATCCCGGCCGTTCTGCTCGAACAGTGCATCGGCGGCAGCATAGATGCGGTCGCGGGTTTCCTTGGTCAGCTCCATTGTGTCGCCCTCTTGGTAGTTGGTAAGAATAATAATATTCTTCTTATTCTTACCTGTCAAGCGTTTTAGCTAAACTTTTTAGCGGCTAAAGCGCCCGGCCTGGCGCGTGTTGGCCGGCGTTCAGGC
>NZ_JBYSWF010000067.1:0-44283 GCF_058780865.1 Pseudomonas sp. GP01-A4 | reverse complement strand
ACCCCACACCTCGACAATATCCCGCACGATCCCCAGCCCCAGACCATGCCCGTCAGTCTGCTCATCCAACCGCGTGCCTCGGCTGAACACCTGATCACGCTGGCTCTCGGGAATCCCCGGCCCGTCATCTTCGACAGCCAACCGAAAGCCTTCCGGGGTTTCGCCGATGCTCAACACAATCTCCGCGTCCGCCCATTTACACGCGTTGTCCAGCAGGTTGCCCAACAGTTCCAGCAGGTCTTCGCGGTCCCACGGCAATTGCAAACCGGGCCGCACGCGGTAACTCAAATCCAGGTGTTCGCCATGGATCATGTTCAGGGTCGCAAGCAACCCCGGTAATTCGCCGTCGCAATCGAACAAGGCACCCGGCAGTGTCTCTCCGGCCAGGCGGGCACGATTGAGTTCACGATTAAGCCGTTGCTGCACCTGCTCCAACTGTTCCCGCAGCAGCTTGCTCAGTTGCGGATGGTCCTTGAGCTGTTCACTGGATGCCACGCTCAACAACACCGCCAACGGGGTTTTCAAGGCATGGCCGAGATTGCCCAGGGCATTGCGCGAGCGCTTGAGGCTGTCTTCGGTGTGGGCCAGCAGATGGTTGATCTGCGCCACCAGCGGCTCCAGCTCCACCGGCACTTGGGTATCCAGTTGCGAGCGCTGGCCCTGCTGCAGTTGGGCGATCTGGTTGCGTGCGGTCTCCAGCGGGCGCAAGGCGCGGCGCACGGTGACCCGTTGCAGAATCAGGATCAGCAACAGCGCCGCCAGCCCCAGCACCAGGCCGATCTGGCGCATCAGCCGAAAGCTTTCTCTGACGGGTGTGTAGTCCTGGGCCACGCTGATGGAAATCGACTGGCCAAACCGTTTGTAGTCCGAACGCAGTACCAGCAACTGCTGGCCTTCCGGCCCCAACTGCAGGTTGCCCTTCAGCCCGGCGTGGGGCAACTGCGGCAGTTCCTGGTCCCACAGCGAGCGGGAACGCCAATGGGTATCGGCAAAATCGATACGGAAATAGTGCCCGGAAAACGGACGCTGGTACGCAGGAGACAACCGCTGCTCATCCAGTTGCACACCCGCCGGCCCGCGCACCAGCGCCACCAGCAGGTTCTCGCTGTCGTTGCGCAAGCCGGACTCCAGGTAACGTTGCAGGCCCATTTCGAACAGCCACAGGCTGGTCTGCGCCAGCACCAGGCCGACGATCACCATCACACTGATCAGCCCCAGGCTCAGGCGCCGCTGGATCGACTTCATGCCGGGCTGGCACCAAACCGGTAACCCTGGCCGCGCCGGGTCTCGATCACGCTGCGGCCCAATTTGCGGCGCAGGTGGTTGACGTGGACCTCCAACACATTGGAGTCACGCTCGGTCTCGCCATCGTACAAATGTTCGGCCAGGTGACTTTTTGAAAGGATTTGCTCGGGGTGCAGCATGAAGTAACGCAGCAGCCGAAACTCGGCCGCGGTCAGCTGGATCTCCTCGCCATCACGCATCACACACTGGCGACCCTCATCCAGGTGCAAGCCGGCAGCCTGCAAGGTGGGCTGATTGGCGTGGCCATGGGAACGACGCAGCAAGGCCTGGATACGCAGGTGCAGCTCTTCGGGATGGAACGGTTTGCTGAGGTAGTCGTCGGCCCCGGCCTTGAGCCCTTCGATGCGCTCGGCCCAGGAGTCGCGGGCAGTGAGGATCAGCACCGGCGTGGCCAGGCCGGCGGCACGCCATTGCGTCAACACCTCAAGCCCGGGCAAACCCGGCAGGCCGAGGTCAAGGATGATCAGGTCGTAGGGTTCGCTGCGCCCCTGATACACCGCATCGCGCCCATCCGCCAGCCAGTCGACGGCATAGCCCTGGCGATTGAGCCCGGCCATCAGCTCATCGGCCAGGGGTACGTGGTCTTCCACCAGAAGCAGGCGCATCAGTCGTCTTCCTTGTCTTTGAGCAGTTGACCGGTGTTGGCGTCGAGTTCGATCTCGCGCACCACGCCTTCCACCGTCAACAGTTCGATTTCATAGATAAACCGCACAGGGCGATCCTCGTGCTCTTCAAGCTCGGCATCCAGCAGTTTGGCGCCCGGGTAGCGCTCGAATGCCGGGCCCAGCAGATGCTCAAGCGGCGCGATCACACCCTCCTGGCGCAGGCGCAGCGCTTCATCCTGGCCCAGGTCCCGAGCGGCCAGGCCTGAGCAAAATGCCAGGAGCACCAGCGCCACTTGAACGCTGGTGCGTAGATTTACCTTCATTACGTATCCTGATGATCCTTGAGGACGGCGCCGGTGACGGCGTCCAATTCCAGGTCCCACTCGACGCCCTGGGCGTCGCGCAGTTCAACCTGATAAAGGTATTTGCCGTATTCCTCTTCAAGCTCGGTTTCATGCACGGTGGCGCCGGGATGTTTGGCCAGTGCGATAGCATTGAGCTTCTCGAAAGACACAATGGTACCAGCGTCGCGCAACTTCAGTGCTTCGTCCGGCCCCAGGTCGCGAGCCTGGGCGACGCCTGCGGTGAGGGCGATGATACTGCTGGCGATCAAGGCTGTGAGGGTTTTCATGGTGAGTCTCCGTTTCGGGATATTTTGCCTACGGGGCTCACGGTACTGGATCCAACTTAACTGAAACTGAATTGCCACCATGGCAATTCTCTGCGAGACCTTTGCCTGCAACCGGGCAAGATTTTCTATACTGCCCTGCTCGCGGTAAATGAGACCGGTATGACTGCTATCCATATGAAGTTCCCCGCCTTGACCCTCAAGGCCGGTAAACGCGCTTTTGCACGCATTCGTGAGCAGGGGCTTGCGCCTGCGGACGTCGGCATCCTTCCCGGCGCTGCCGGCGGGCCCAAGGCGCTGGGCATCCAGGGTCTGGACCTGGCGCTGTTTGGTGACTGGCTGCCCCGGGCGCCCCGCGAGCGTGCGCTGATCGGCGCCTCGATAGGCTCCTGGCGGTTTGCCAGTGCGTGCCTGCCCGACCCGGTGCAAGGCCTGCTCGACCTGGGCCGGCTGTACAACGCACAAAGCTTTGCCAAAGGCGTGACCATGGCCGAAGTCAGCCAGAGCTGCGTGCGCATGCTCGATGACTTGCTGGCCGGCCGCGATGCCCGCGTGCTCGACAACCCGCACTACCGGCTGAACATCATGGTGGTCAAAAGCCATGGCCTGCTCGCCGACGATCATCGCGGTCGGCTTGGTTTGGGGTTGTCCTCGGTGATCGCCGACAACCTGAGGGGCCGCGCGCGGTTGTCCCGGCACTTCGAACGGCTGATCGTCCACGATCCACGCCAGGCGCCACCGCTGCATGCGCTCAAGGATTTCCCGTCGCGCTTCCTTGATCTGGAACTGGGCAACCTGCGCCAGGCCTTGCTGGCGTCGGGCTCGATCCCCATGGTGATGCAAGGCGTACGCGACCTGCCGGGTGCAGGCCAAGGCACTTACCGCGATGGCGGCCTGCTGGACTATCACCTCGACCTGCCCTACCACGGCGATGACATCGTGCTGTACCCGCACTTCACCGACCGGGTCATTCCCGGCTGGTTCGACAAAGGCTTGCCGTGGCGCCACGCCAATCAACAGGGTTTGCAGGATGTCCTGCTGCTGGCGCCGTCGAAGGAATACCTGGCGCGACTGCCCCACGGCAAACTGCCGGACCGCAGTGACTTCAAGCGCTTCATGGGGGATGACCCGGGCCGCAACAAGTACTGGCAAACCGCAATGAGCGAAAGCCAGCGGCTGGGGGATGAGTTTCTGCAACTGGCCGACAATGGCCAATTGGGCGAACGCCTGCTGGCTCTCTAGCGCCCTCTCCGTAGCAGCTGTCGAGCCCAAGCGAGGCTGCGTCGGCAGCACCTCGGTTTGTCAGACAAATCGCAAACGCAGCCTCGCCATGGCTCGACAGCTGCTACGCGGTATGCGCGCGGCCGCCACAAACTGTTAAACTCGCCGCCTGCCAGACACCTCACCGAGCTGAAAAACCCTGTGGAAATCTTCAAAGAGTTTACCTTCGAGTCCGCCCACCGCCTGCCCCACGTTCCGGAAGGCCACAAATGCGGGCGCCTGCATGGCCATTCGTTCAAGGTGGCGATCCACCTCAGCAGCGACCTCGACCCGCACACCGGCTGGATCCGTGACTTCTCGGAGATCAAGGCGATTTTCAAGCCGCTCTACGAACGCCTCGACCACAACTACCTCAACGACATCCCGGGCCTCGAAAACCCCACCAGCGAAGTGCTGGCCAAGTGGATCTGGAATGAACTGAAACCGCTGTTGCCGGAACTCAGCGCGATTCGCATCCATGAGACCTGCACCAGCGGCTGCATCTATCGCGGCGAATAAGCCGGCGATGTAAAAAACCACCCTTGCGGTGGTTTTTTTATGCCGGTGACTCCCTTACAGTCGTGGCCTCTTGTACAGGAAGCGCTGCGATGCCAACCCATATCCGCCCCGCTACCGTCGACGATATCGCCGCAATTGAAGCGATCGTCCACGCCGCCTACTCCCCTTACATCCAGCGAATCGGGCGCAAGCCAGGGCCGATGCTGGATGACTATCGCCAGCAGGTCGCTGCCGAACGGGTGCATGTGCTGGAGAGTGTGGGCCAGGTCCGCGGCTTTGTCGTACTGATTCATCACGATGAGTACCTGCTGCTGGATAACCTGGCCGTCGACCCCGGTGCCCAGGGCTTGGGTTACGGGCGCCTGTTGCTGGGCTTCGCGGAACGCCAGGCCAGGCATGGATCTATCCGTCTCTACACCAATGAAGCGATGACCGAAAACATCGCGCTGTACACCCGCAAAGGCTATGTGGAAACTCACCGGGCCGAGGAAAACGGCCTGCGTCGGGTCTACATGCAAAAAGACCTCACCGCCTCGCACTGAAGGAGCTCCCATGGAAAACACCTGGCTGGCCCAGGCCAAGCGCCTGCAAGCATTGGCCTCCACGGGGCTGCACTTCTGCACCGATGACTTCGAGCGCGAGCGCCTCGAGGAAATCGCCCAGATTGCCCACAGCATGCTGGCGCAATTGGGCGAAGTACCGCTGGAGCGCATCACCGGGCTGGTGCCGGATTTTGCCAAACGTTATTCGACGCCCATGATTGATGTGCGGGGCGCAGTGATTGACGGTGACCGGATCCTGTTGGTCCGCGAGCTCACGGATGGCTGCTGGGCATTGCCCGGCGGTTATGCGGATATTGGTTTGTCGGCGGCTGAAAACATCGTCAAGGAAATTCGCGAAGAGGCCGGGCTGACGGTCACGGCCAAGGCGCTGTACAGCGTCACCCACAAGGCCAAAGGCTTGTACCGGCCGGATATCCGGGACTTCTACAAACTCTACTTTCTGTGCGAACGGGTTGATCAACTGGCGCCGGCGGCCGGTTTCGAAACCACCGAAGTTGGCTTCTTCAGCCTGGACGATCTGCCGCCGCTGTCCCGTGGCCGCACCATTGAAAGCGACCTTGAGGCCGCTTTTGCCTTTCATCGCGGGCAGACCACTCACACCCTGTTCGATTGAATAACGGGTGATCCAATTTGTATCACCCTGCACCGCTTTCGCGCCTGAGTGGGCAGAAAGACCAATCCCGCCTGCGTGTTTCCCCTGTTTGGCTATAAATACTGTGCAACCTGCACAGTCCTGACCGTGCGCCCGTCACTGCCTCGCACTTGGCACGACGGGTGCAATAGGCCTGCGTCACTCATTCAGGGAGAACGGCACATGACGCAGAACGAACCGGGCAATGACTACCCTCTCAGCGAGGTGCCCATGCATGCCCGCAAAGGCCTGGCCTCCACCGCCATGGTGCTGCTGGGCTTTACCTTTTTTACCGCGACCATGTTCGCCGGCGGCAAGCTGGGGGTGGCCTTCAGCTTTACCCAGATGCTCGGCGTCGTGGCCCTGGGTAACCTGCTGTTGGGTATCTACGCCGCAGGCCTGGGTTACATCGCGTTCAAGAGCGGTTTGAACTCGGTGCTGATGGGGCGCTTCTGCTTCGGTGAAGTGGGCAGCAAACTCAGCGACTTGATTCTCGGTTTTACCCAGATCGGCTGGTACGCCTGGGGCACCGCCACCGCAGCCGTAGTACTGGGCAAGTATTTCGAGTTGAGCCAGGGCAGCGTACTCGGGCTGATGGTGCTGTTTGGCATGGTGTTCTGCGCGACGGCCTACGTGGGCTATCGCGGGTTGGAGATTCTGTCCTACATCGCCGTGCCGGCCATGGGTATTTTGTTGTTTCTGTCGATGTGGGTCGCCACCGTCAAGGTCGGCGGGCTCGATGGACTGCTGGCGGTGGTGCCGACCGGTGAGCTGGACATGTCCACGGCTATCACGCTGGTGTTCGGCACCTTTGTCAGCGGCGCTACCCAGGCTACCAACTGGACGCGGTTCTCACGCTCGGCCAGGGTCGCGGTGCTGGCCAGCCTGATCGGCTTCTTTATCGGCAACGGCTTGATGGTGTTGATCGGTGCCTATGGCGCCATCGTCTACCAGCAGCCCGACGTGGTCGAAGTGTTGCTGCTGCAAGGCTTCGCCATGGCGGCCATGGCGATGCTGTTGCTGAATATCTGGAGCACCCAGGACAACACCATCTACAACTTCGCCGTCGCCGGCTGCAACCTGCTGCGCACCAAGCGCCGCAAAACGGTGACCCTGGTCGGTGCAGTGATCGGCACCCTGCTGGCGTTGCTGGGCATGTACGACATGCTGGTGCCCTACCTGATCCTGCTGGGCACGGTGATCCCACCGATTGGCGGGGTGATCATGGCGGATTTCTTCTATCGCTACCGCGGCCACTATCCGCGCCTGGCCGATACACGCCTGCCGGCCTTCAACTGGCCAGGGCTGATCGCCTATGCCGTGGGTACGGTGCTGGCCTTTCATTCACCCTGGGTGGCGCCATTGGTGGGGATCGTGGCGGCGTCCCTGACCTACATCGTGCTGACCAGCGTATTGCGGGTGCGGGCACCTTTGGCTGACGTCCAGGCATGAGCCTGACAATCGCCGATGTGCTGGCCTTGCCCGGCCTTGAATCGATGTGCCTGCGGGCCGGGGAAGCCGGCCTGGAGAACACGGTGCGCTGGCCCTATGTCGCAGAAAACAGCGGGATCGCCGAATGGGTGCTGGGGGGCGAACTGGTGTTCGTCACCGGCATCAATCATCCACGGGACGAGGCCAATCTGTTGGTGCTGCTAGACGAAGCCTGTCAGCGCCAGGTCGCCGGCATGGTGATCCTCACGGGGCCGGACTATATCCAGGCGATTCCCCAGCGTTTGCTGGAAGCGGCGCAAGCGGCGGGCATGCCGCTGATCGAACAGCCTTACTCGTTGAAGATGGTACTGGTGACCCAGGCCATCGGTTCGGCGTTGATCCAGTCGCAGCAGTTGGGGCGCTCGCGACACGATGTGCTGGAGCGCCTGCTGGCCGGTGATTACCAATCCCTGGATTTGCTGCTGCACCGCGCTGCGCAGTTGGACATGCCGCTGGCCGGCCATTGGCAACTCGTCCAGTTGCAACTGGACGGCAGCGACGCGCTGTTTGCCCAGGGTGAGGCGCCAGTGGTCGAGGCGCAGCTTGCCCGACAACACGATGCGATTACCCGCCGTCTGCGCCAGTTTTCTGCGCAGCATCCGTCGCGCCTGCCCGTGCTGGGGCGTGCCGGACAATGGACGTTGCTGCTGCCTGCGATAGACGCGGGTGCGGCATTGGCCAACCGTCAGTTGTTGGCGGGTTGGTTGAAGGCACTGAATCTGCGCCTGGCGCCGTTGAAACTGTTTATCGGCCTGAGTGCTGCCGCGCACCCACCCGCGCGCCTGGCCCAGGCCCTGGATGAGGCGCGCCAGGCATTGGCCGCTGCGCGACGGTTCAGTGAACGCGCCGGGCTGTGTGTCTACGATGAGTTGGGCGTACTCAAGCTGCTCAGTGGCGTACGTGATCGCGCCCTGCTCGATCAATTCCTCAACGAACGCCTGGGGCCGCTGCTGCGCCACGACCTGCACCATGGCCCAAGCCTGATGCCGACCCTGGAGGCCTGGTTCCACGAGAATGGTAACCTTGTGGCCGCAGCCCAACGGCTGGCGGTTCACCGCAACACCCTGACGCACCGCGTCCAGCGTATCGAAGCCCTGTGCGGGCTGACGCTGGACAATGCTTATGACCGCCTGGACATCGGCATCGCGCTGATGATCTGGCGGCTGTCTGCCTGACTGTTTTTTGCCAAGAGGAACTTGCCCATGCACATCATCAACGCCCGCCTGCGCAACCGTGAAGGCCTGCATGATCTGCACCTGGAACACGGCCGGATCGCCAGCATCACCCAACAAGGCGCTGCCCCCCTGGCAGGCCCCGACGACCTGGACGCCGCCGGCAACCTGGTGGTCCCGCCTTTCGTCGAGCCGCACATTCACCTCGATGCCACCCTGACCGCCGGCGAGCCGCGCTGGAACATGAGCGGCACCCTGTTTGAAGGCATCGAGTGCTGGGGCGAGCGCAAGGCCACCATCACCCTGGAAGACACCAAGACCCGCTCCAAAAAAACCATCCAGACCCTGGCCGCCCATGGCATCCAGCATGTGCGCACCCATGTCGACGTCACCGACCCGGACCTCACCGCGCTCAAGGCCATGCTTGAAGTACGCGAGGAAAGCGGCCACCTGATCGACCTGCAAATCGTCGCGTTCCCCCAGGAAGGCATCGAGTCCTACCGCAATGGCCGCGAGCTGATGGAAGAGGCCATTCGCCTGGGCGCCGACGTGATCGGCGGCATCCCGCACTTTGAATACACCCGTGACCAAGGGGTGAGTTCGGTGAAGTTCCTGATGGACCTGGCCGAACGCACCGGTTGCCTGGTCGATGTGCATTGCGACGAAACCGACGACCCACACTCGCGCTTTCTTGAAGTGCTGGCCGAAGAGGCGCGCAGCCGTGACATGGGCGCCCGCGTGACCGCCAGCCACACCACGGCCATGGGCTCCTACGACAATGCTTACTGCGCCAAACTCTTCCGCCTGCTGGGGCATTCGGGCATAAGCTTTGTCTCCTGCCCTACCGAAAGCATCCACTTGCAGGGCCGCTTCGACACTTTCCCCAAACGCCGCGGCGTGACCCGGGTCAACGAACTGCTGGAGGCTGGCATGAACGTCTGCTTCGGCCAGGACTCCATCGTCGACCCTTGGTACCCCTTGGGTAACGGCAACATTTTGCGAGTGCTGGAAGCCGGGTTGCATATCTGCCACATGCTTGGCTACCGCAACCTGCAAAGTGCCCTCGACCTGGTCACCGACAACAGCGCCCGGGCGATGGCCCTGGGGGATCGTTATGGCCTGGAACCGGGACGCCCGGCGAACCTGTTGATCCTGTCTGCAGACAGCGACTATGAAGTGATTCGCAGCCAGGGCTTGCCGTTGTATTCGATTCGCGCGGGCAAAGTGTTGATGAAACGCGGGCCGGCGCAGGTGGAGTTTTTGTAGGCTCATACGATTGAATCTATATCGAGGGTTTGTGGCTTTCCCCAGCCATCATCCGACTGTGGCGGGATGCTCGCCACTTGGGTGAGTACGCGATTTTGCGGGTGAGCGAACCAGCGTTTCAGGCTGGATTGCAGGGTTGGGGATGAAGCGTGGCTACCGTAGACGTCGCGGGCCTGGAGGCGGCGCCAGCGGAGGGTTGCCAGGCGGTCGCGACTGTCTTTCAGCCGGTCGACTTCCTGGCTCAAGGGGTCGTGGTGTTCGTAGCCACGCTGGTTGGCAGGGCGATGCAGATCCAGTTTCTTCCGTTGCTCCCGTAGCTGGTGCTGCATGGTGAACAGGGCTTCGTCGATCAGTTCAAACTCACGGGCAGTTACGAGGGTGCCATGGGTGTCGAGTGTTTGTTGCCAGCGGCGCAACGTGGCCCAGGCGGCGGGGATGTAGCTGACGACCATGGAGTGATGGGCACTCTGAACAAGCTGTTTGATGAGGTTGGCGCGATCCGGCATATCGCCATTGAGCCTCAATGCGCGTTTGCAGGCTGCGTCCTCAATGGATTCACAGCCAGGGGTCCACAAAACGGAGGACCGTGTACCGTCCGGTAGGAGTATCGGCATGAAGTGCTGCTGCGCGCCGTGATGCTGGTAAGGGTTGCCGGTCAGCCGTACCAGGCCCAAGGCAAACAGCAGGCCCCCGGGCGCTGGGTTACTGAATAGCACCACGGCGCCAGGAATCCAGATTTTGGCGGTGGTGTTCATCCAGGGCGCAGGCACACTCGGGACAGGGTCACTGTGATTGACGATGCGGTGGTGCACCAGAGCGGAGGCACCGTCGGTGAATTCGGAGTCGGCAGCTCGGGGGGCTCCGTAGGTGTATAGGAGGATGTTGTAGTGGGTATCTTCGGTTCGACGTAATCCCTCAGCCAGTAACAAGGCAATCGCACCGCCGAGGCTGTGCCCGCAAATCACGATGCGCTGCCCTGTATAAAATTGGTCAAGGTAGCGCCGTACAAAATCATGCATGGCTTGATAAGCCTGGTAAAAGCCTTCATGAGCCTTGCCGACACCATCAATGAAATTCACTTGATGGGCATTTACATCCCTCAGTATGTCGACTCCGCTGGCCGTGCCCCTTACGGCAATAATGATCACTTCATCGTGATGACTGATAAATGCCTGAGTATCAGTGCCATCCTTTTCGTCGTCGAAAAAGTGCAGACGTGCTGGATGTTCCTGCTCTTCACCCAACTCGGAGCGATTTTGCTGATACAACTCAGGATCGAAGGGCAAAATTTCGAAACGCAGGGAATACGGTACCTCTTCCAATAACGGATAAAAGTGTTGTACTTGCTTAGCATCGACCTTCCAGGGTTCCTGATAGCCCGATAGTCTGTCGGCAAAGAAATGACCGACGCTAGGGCCCCGTTGAAAGCTGACTTGGTCTATTGGTTTTGCTGGGGGTTCCTGTCCAAAATCGCAATAGCTCAACGTGGACATAAGTGCCAACTGATAGAGGTTCAAGGCACAGAATTGATCCTCGATGGACAGCATAGGGCGCAGTGCTCGCAATGGGCGAACCTCAAGTACTGTGTGCCGGTTGGGAAATAAAACGACACCAACCAACGTCGGCTGGGGTGGCCCGAATCCAAGGTCGGCCATCATTTTTAGTGCATGTCGCGGGGGCCGATGAGTACGGGATACGATGCGTGGCAAGTGAGCGGCGTATCGGACCAGATCACGTACTTCGACCTGATAGAACAGGTCCGTCTGATTCTTCGAAAGGCTTCGTTCGACACGCTGGCCATCGGCCCGGAGAAAGCGGGTTTGTTCCGCACGAACCTGGAGCTCGGTGATGGGTAGCTTGTAAGCCAGACGCGTCATCAAATCGGTATAAGGCTTTTCTGAACCGGAGTAGTGTTCATCCAACTTAATGACGAGCGGACCACAGTAAAAATCATCTCGCCTGGCAAAGCCCTCACCATCCAAACGACCGAAGTACTCACGCCCCGCACTGTCATAAAATGTGTAAGGCAGACCGCCGTAGGCCTTTCCGTCCCCAAACTCATCTACTAGGCAGAAACTTGCCCAATGTCCTCTTAACGAACAAGCAGGTGCCTTGTCGCTAAAAAACGGTTGCTTCCATGCATCCTGTTTCATGAATAAGCCTCCTATTCTGTACACGTTGGATAGACGTCGCATACGCGTCCATCCGGCATTTTGATAGCTTTGAAATCAGTAGTATTCCCACGGCAATACGCAAACACATCGCCCAAGCTTTCCCCCATACAGCGTCTCCAGCCTCCCGGAACGGCAACCCAGTTGTCGTCTACAGCGGGTAGCTCCTCGCTTGCTACTGCCAGCACCATCCTCAGTGTTTTCCCCTCTAACTGATCCCGTTGTACAAAGCCTCCTGCTCGTGACTTACTCGGCTGTCCAATGGCGTCCAACGAATTACACATAAGGATTTTCCTGATCGCATGCAGCGGTCCGATCGTCCTGAAAAACCACTGACACCGCCCCCATAACTCCTGAACACCCGGTTCAGGCATTCCGGCCATACCCTCTTCCAACCGATCCCGCACATTAATAATTGCGAAATCCCCCCCGACATCCGCCGACCGCTCCCCCCACTTCGCGTACATATCAAACGTAATACTGCGTAACACCAACGGGCACCCATCCACCACTTCCGTCAGTGGTACTTCAAAGCTCACCCGATGAGCCACCGGCTTGCCGAGGGTTTCAAAAACCTTGTCCTCCGGCCGCTTGCCCCGTCGTTTGGGCAGGGTGCAGGTCTCACCCGTTGCGGGCCGGTAAGCCGCATCACTCTTGAAGCGAAAATTCGCCGGCAAATCGACTTCCAGGATGAAACTGTCCGCCGGCTTCATCGCACAGCCAGAAACACCCAGCCCGCCACAAACGAGCAGCCCTCGCCACACGCCCGACATAATTCCCCTACGCATCCTGCTGCTCCCGCTCCACCCGACGCCACTCCCCAACCACCCGCTGAAAATGATCCTCCGCCACTTCTCCCTGCATCGGTTGCCATCGAACAAGCACGTCCCCAGTGGCCTCCACCAAGCGCCGCACGACCAAAAACTCCAGCTGTTCCGGCCTGTCCCATTGCCAGGCCCGCGCCTGCTCCAGCACCTGCGCCAACCAGATTCTCGGGTCTTGAAATTCAACCAGTGCGCTCAACGCCTCGCTGTACTCGGCCAGCAGGTAACGCAGGATATTGGCTTGCAGAATCACTCCCGCCTGGGGATTCGGCACCTCCAGCCACGGCGCAGGATCGGGTACCGGATACGCCCCCGGAGCCGGGTTATCGACACAACTCCAACGCTCACCCTGCCAGTAACACACGCCGATCAGCGGCCCGAGAAAAACAGGCCAGTCCCGAGCAGGCAGGTGAACCAAGGCCCGCGCCAAGGTGCGGTTATCGTGGAAGCGGTACAGCGCCTGACTGCCCGCCGATCCCACCACCAACCTGTCGCGCCAGTGCCGGGTAACACCCGATAAATCATCACCAGGCAGGCTGCCCAACCAGCCCCAATTACGCTGAGGGTTTTGCAGCAAACCCACCAATGCGGGCTCGCTGACATGGTCGAGCAACAGGAGCATCGGCCCATCCGCTGCCATTTCCGATGCGACGGTTTCACCAAAGAGGCAGCGATACTCAGCGACCGTGCGTGTCGCCAGCAGTACCCCACGCGCATCGCTTTCACCCTGTAGAACCAGGCACAGGCGGCGCCCTGCCTGCTGCTGTTCAGCCATCCACTGGCCAGGCGCGATCTCCATCAAGCCGCCCTCCCCGTGGATTCGCACAGGCCTTCACGGCAGCGCTCGCACACTGGACAGAAGTCCGCATCCAGTCTTCTGGCCATCTCCATGACTGCGCCTTGGATAACCGAAACCTTCGGCCCATCCGCTGCAAATGCGGACGAAGCAGCCACGTCACCCGGTCCAACTGGGTTGGCTGTGCGAATCACGGCAGGCACACCGCCCAACGTGATCGGCCGACTGCTGAAAATCCCGCCGGCCTGAATCAGCAAATGCTCACCACCGGCCTTGAAGCTCAACTGCGCACCGGCATCGATAACCAGATTGGCCCCCGCCTTCAGATGGACCTGTTGCCCCGCTTCGATCACCAGGGTCTGGCCGACAAGGGTCTGGCTGTTGCCCTGCACGTGCAAGTGATCATCAGCCCCAAGCCGAACCTTGCGGTCGCCGGCGATGCTGCGGTGTTCCTCGCCTCCCAGGGTGGTGGCACTCAAGCCGTGGATGGTTTCCCGACGTTCGCCCACCACCTCCAGCCGACTGTCGTGGCCGACCTGCTGCTCCAGATCGCGTTGGGCGCGCAGGTAGATGAGTTCCTGGCCGCTGCGGTCCTCAAGGTGCAGCTCGTTGGCCCCCGTCCCGCTCGGCGAACTGCGGCTGCGCAGCACACTGCGGGTCTTGTGTTGGGGCAACGGATAGGCAACAGGCTGCAAGGTATTGGGCAGGCAACCATTGATCACTGGCCGGTCTGGATCACCTTCCAGGAACGTCACCAGTACCTCCATGCCCACACGCGGGATCATCACCGCGCCATAGCTGTCACCCGCCCATCCGGACGCCACACGCACCCAGCAGCTGCTCTTGTCGTCGTGCTGGTCCAGGCGGTCCCAATGAAAGCGAATTTTCACCCGGCCGTGAGCGTCGCAATGCACGTCTTCACCCTCGGGCCCGGTGACGGTTGCGGTCTGGCTGCCACTGATACGCGGTTTGACGTGCTTGAGCGGCGGGCGGTAAGCGGCGCGCCAGGGCGTTGCGGTAAATCGATTGCGGTAGCCGTGGAATGCCTCGACATCCACCACCGCCTCCTCCAGCACCTGCGGTTGATAGCCTTCGTGACGTACGCCGGTGATCAGCCACAAGTCATTACAGGTGCGGTCCGGATGGCCGCGCAGTTCCAGGAAATGCCCGCTGCGCAAAGCCGGCTGGTCACTGCGGCCCAGGGCCCGATGACGGTCGCGTTGATGACGTTCCAGGCCACGCCGGGCCAACTGCGAACCTCGCAGATGCCCCGTGAATCCCGCAGGGTATTGATAGTCTTCAAGTGCCGGGAAAGATCCGGCCTGCTCCTGCAAGCGCAGCGACGGATGTTCGAAGTCGTAGTCACGCAGAACAACCTGAGCACTGCGCGTGGCCAGGCGCACATCGAAACGCTGGATCACCAGCGTTTCGGCAGCCGGGCCTCCGGCCGGGCAGTAGCGTTGCGCCGGCAAACGACGAAACACCGTCTGGTCATCACCCAACACCAGTACATGGGCGTCTGCACTGTGGCGAAAGTGGTAGTGAATGCCCTCTTCCTCGCACAGCCGCTGGATAAAGTGCAGGTCGGTTTCCGCGTATTGCACACAGAACGTACGCGGTGGGTAAACCACCGGCCCCAGTTCGAAGGTATAGGCATCAGCAAGGATGCCGTGCTGCTCAAGCACTGCCGCGATAATTTGCGGCACGCTGCGCTGCTGGAAAATCCGCTGGTCGCAACGATGGGCCAGGTACGCCACGCGCGGCGCAAGGGTGAGGTGGTAGCGGGTCAGCCGCTGCCCCGGGCCTTCCCGGCCAATGCTGTAGATTTGCCCGTGCAGGCCTTCACCGGGCTCGCCAAAATCCAGATAGGCCGGTTGGTGAAGTAACTTCTCCAGATCCAGGCTGGGGTTTTCACTGACCCACTGCACTTCAATGAAAAAAGGCTGGTCAATCGTTTCGCTGCCTTTAAAAGCCAGCACCTGAAATGCCTGGTTCATTCCTGCAACGACCAGTTTGAAACGTGACGAAACAAGCGTATTGAACATCCGTTGTTACCCGCCATTCATTGTCGAGCTGAACTAACTTCTCCCGTAAAACGCAGATAAAGCCACTCAATTCGAAGCCGATAAAAAGTGCCTGAACCCCAGGAATACTAGCGATTTCAGGCGAAATTCGGCCGCCTCAAAATAAAAAAGAAGATTCGTACATTGATAGTGGAAGGGTCTTTTATAAATACAGAAATGCAGTTAAACAGCCAGTACTGACTAACGAGAATACTCTTACACCACCATTCACCAGAGCTGCTTATTTATAGAGAAACAGCTGACAAAGATGATTAAGCCCGCCACTGCCTTTTTCAAACTTCCTGCAGCCGCGCAGTCCCGAACAGGCTAACGCTCGGCAACTCACCCGGCTCTGCTTGCAACCGTACGGGTGCGGTACCGCCCGGCATCACCACCGCCACCTGACCCGCCGTCACCCATCCTACAGACCAGGCGGCGCATGCCACCGCACTGGCGCTGGTCCCGGAGGACGCCGTGGGCCCCTCACCACGCTCAAACACCCGCGCGATCACGCGATTGCCTGAATCCCGGGCGACCCATTGCAGGTTGACCCCGGAAATACAAGGTTGGCCGGCCCCGGCAGGTGGTGCGAAAGCAATCGCCCTCAGCGGATCGAACCAGGCTGATCGATGCAGCTGGGCGTTGTCCGGCAACGCTGACGCGTCCTGTACCAGCGTCACACAATGCGGGTTGCCCACACGCACAAACTGGCTGTGATTCCACTCGGGGTTGAGCGCAGCCAGTGGCGAAACATGGCTCACCTCAGTTCCCTCAAGCGAGACCGCGCCCACACCAACAGCCCCTACCGCCAAAGGCCCGAACTCGGGACGCCCCAGCGCCAGCCAAAAGCCCTGCACCTGTTCGTACTCCGCCGGCTCAACCCGCGTAACCACCGGCGACAGTGCGTCTGTCTTGTCGTGATGCACCCGCAACTCACAGCCTTGCGCCATCAATCCCTGGTCGGTCAACGACTGGGCAAAGATCGTCAGGCCATTGCCACTGCGTTCGGCCAGGGAACCGTCGGTGTTGACGATCAACAGGTCAAAAGGCGGCGCGGCCTGGAACGGCCCCACCAACAAACCGTCACAACGATGCGCCTTGGCCTCGGCCGGGCGCGGCAACTCATCCCAACCGCACTCGGCGGCAATCGCCGCCAACGCCCAAACACCTCGGGTGCCAGCGGCCAAGTCGGCACGGTCCGGCACGTCGATACCCTTGCTGCGTAACTGCGCCGGGCTTACCACCCCGTAGATATTCCCGCGGGCGTCGTAGAACAGGGTCATTGCGCAGTCCGCATAAAGATTCGTACCACCTCTTCCAGGTGCTTGCGCATCGCCTGTCGCGCACCCTCCACGTCTCGCAATTCCAGTGCATCGAGGATCTTGCGGTGCTCGTCTTCCGAGCGATGGGGCATGTCGTCCGAGGTGTAATGCGCCTGCAACCGCTGGAACATGCTGCCGTAACGATGCCCCAGCAAATGCGCAATCATCAACGCATACGCCGGATTGCCCGAGGCCTGGGCGATGCGAATGTGAAACAGGCGATCGCCCGGATGGGTATGGGAGCCGTCGCGGTTGTCCTGCACATTACGCTCGAAGGCCTCGCGGATCCCCGCCAGCTCTTCGTCGGTGGCATGTTTGGCGGCCAGAGCGGCGGCTTCCGGCTCAATCAGGCGACGGGCCTGGAGCAGGGAAAACGGTGGAATCTCGGCATTGAAGTCGACGTGCAGGTTGAGTTCCGGATCGAACTCTTTCCATTGATCCCGGGTGGCCTGGGCCATCACCGGTTCCTGGCTGACTGTCGGTTGCACGGGTTCACACACCAGCACGCCGTTGCCCACCCGCACGTCTACCAGGCCGATCACCTCCAGGGCAATCATCGCCTCACGCACGGAAGCGCGACTCACGCCCAGCAGTTTGGCAAGTTCACGCTCAGCGGGAAGTCGACTGCCCGGCGGAAATTCTCCGCTGTCGATCAACGCCCGCAACTGGTCGGCAATCTGTCGATAAAGACGTTGGTTATCAATCACTTGAAATGGCATCTAGGCTCAGCTCGATTCATGCACAGCACGGTCAAAGCGATCAACCCGCAAAAAAGCCGCTTGTTGACCGGGATGACCCATGCTAAAAATTGGATCAATGGCCTGACCATTGGATCGTTTCCAGTGTGCTGATCATAGCAAACCCACCAGGGTTCGCTATGCCGCAGATGCAGGTGTTTCACGCTCTCAATGGCCTGACCATTGAGCCAATAACAATAGTCAAGGGAGTCTGTCATGGACCTCACCGGTAAACGCGTGCTGATCACCGCCGCCGCCCAGGGCATTGGCCGCGCCAGCGTCGAAGCCTATCTGGCGGCAGGGGCTGAAGTGATTGCAGCCGACATCAATCAACAGGCGCTCGCTGACTTGTCGGGCGCGCAAACGGTCTTGCTCGACGTCACCGACGCCAGCGCTATTCAACGCCTTGCTGCCGAGATCGGCCCGCTCGATGTGCTGTTCAACTGCGCAGGCGTGGTGCATGCCGGCAATATCCTCGAATGCCCGGAAAGCGACTGGACGTTTGCCCTCGACCTGAACGTCACCGCCATGTACCGCATGATCCGCGCGTTTCTGCCGGGGATGCTGGCGGCGGGCGGCGGCTCGATCATCAACATGTCGTCGGTGGCCTCCAGCCTCAAGGGCGTGCCCAACCGCTTTGCCTATTGCGCCAGCAAGGCGGCCGTCATCGGCCTGACCAAATCCGTCGCGGCCGACTTTGTTACCCAGCGCATCCGCTGCAACGCTATCTGCCCGGGCACCGTGGAGTCGCCTTCGCTGCAGCAACGCATCGTCGAACAAGCCCGCCATGAAGGCCGTCAACAGGACGAGGTGTACGCCGCATTCACCGCCCGCCAGCCGATGGGACGCCTGGGCACGCCCCAGGAAATTGCCCAGCTGGCGCTTTACCTTGGCGCCGATGCCAGCGCGTTTACCACCGGCACCACCCAGATCATTGACGGCGGCTGGAGCAACTGACCGCCCACTTCCAATAAGAGGATTGCTCATGAAATTGCTGCGCTATGGTGAAAAAGGTCAGGAACGCCCGGCCCTGCTGGACGCTGATGGACGTCTGCGTGACCTGTCCGCCCACATCAGTGATATCGCCGGTGACGCCCTGCTCCCGCAAAACCTCGCTCGCCTGCAAGAACTCGACCCCGCGAGCCTGCCCCTGGTACCGGGCAATCCGCGTTTGGGCGCCTGTGTCGGCCAGGTAGGCAAATTCATCTGCATCGGCCTGAACTACGCCGATCACGCTGCCGAAACCGGCGCCCCCATCCCTGACGAACCGATCATCTTCAACAAGTGGACCAGCGCCATCGTCGGCCCCAACGACAACATCGAAATCCCCCGCCACTCCACCAAGACCGACTGGGAAGTGGAGTTGGGCGTGGTGATCGGCCAGGGTGGCCGCTACATCGAGGAAAGCCAGGCCATGCAGCACGTGGCCGGCTACTGCGTGATCAACGATGTCTCCGAGCGCGAGTTCCAGCTGGAACGCGGCGGCACCTGGGACAAGGGCAAGGGCTGCGACACCTTCGGCCCGCTCGGCCCCTGGCTGGTCAGCCGCGATGAGATCGCCGACCCGCACCAACTGTCGATCTGGCTGGAAGTCGACGGCCACCGCTACCAGAACGGCAACACCCGCACGATGATTTTCCAGATCCCCAAACTGATCAGCTACCTCAGCCAGTTCATGAGCCTGCAACCGGGGGATGTGATTTCCACCGGCACCCCGCCCGGTGTCGGCCTGGGGATCAAGCCCACGCCGGTCTACCTCAAGCCCGGGCAAAAAATCCGCCTGGGTATCGAAGGCCTCGGCGAACAGAACCAGACCACGGTCGACGCCTGACAAGAGACTAGGAGCCGTTCATGACTACCATTACCGCGATTCGCGTCGAAGATATCCGCTTTCCTACGTCCCAGTCCCTGGACGGTTCCGACGCCATGAACCCGGACCCGGACTACTCGGCCGCCTATGTGATTTTGCAGACCGACAACCCGGCCCTTGAAGGCCATGGCCTGACCTTCACCATCGGCCGTGGCAACGAGATTTGCTGCGCGGCGATCCAGGCCATGCAGCCGCTGCTGGTGGGCTTGACCCTGGAATGGATCGCCGAAGACATGGGCCGCTTCTGGCGGCATGTCACCAGTGACAGCCAGCTGCGCTGGATCGGCCCGGACAAGGGCGCAATCCACCTGGCCACCGGCGCGATCGTCAATGCCGCGTGGGACTTGTGGGCCAAGGCCGAAGGAAAACCCCTGTGGCGCCTGGTCGCCGACATGAGCCCGGAACAGCTGGTGCGCTGCATCGATTTCCGCTACATCACCGACTGCATCACCTCCAGCGAAGCCCTGGCCTTGCTGCGCCAACGCGCCGAAGGCAAGGCTGAACGCCTGGCCGACCTGCAAGCCAACGGCTACCCCTGCTACACCACCTCCGCCGGCTGGCTCGGTTACGGCGACGAAAAGCTGCGCAGGCTGTGCCAGGAAGCGGTGGATGCCGGCTTCAACCACGTCAAGCTCAAGGTCGGCCACGACTTGCAGGATGACCTGCGGCGCGTACGCATCGCCCGCGAAGTATTGGGCCCGGACCGCCAATTGATGATTGACGCCAACCAGGTGTGGGAAGTCGACACCGCCATCGATTGGGTGCGCGAATTGGCGTTTGCCAAGCCGTGGTTCATCGAGGAACCCACCAGCCCCGACGATATCGAGGGCCATCGCAAGATTCGCCTGGGCGTGGCGCCGGTCAAGGTCGCCACCGGCGAAATGTGCCAGAACCGGATCATCTTCAAGCAATTGATCATGCGCGAAGCCATTGATGTGGTGCAGATTGACGCCTGCCGCCTGGGTGGGGTGAACGAGGTGCTGGCAGTGATGCTGATGGCGGCCAAATATGGCCTGCCCGTGTGCCCGCATGCCGGCGGTGTCGGGCTTTGCGAGTACGTGCAGCACCTGTCGATGATCGACTACCTGTGCATTGCCGGCACCCACGAAGGCCGGGTGATCGAGTATGTCGACCATTTGCACGAGCATTTCGAGGAACCTTGCGTGGTGCGCGGTGCGGCCTATCTGCCGCCGAAGGCGCCGGGCTTTTCGATCCAGATGAAAGCCGCGTCCCGGGAGCAATACCGCCACCGGCCGTGAGCTGAACCGCAATTTGAATGGACGGAGCACAATAACAATGTCGTCCCCATCACCTTTGAGGCTCGATGCGCACCAGCATTTCTGGCGCTACCGGGCCGCTGATTATCCGTGGATCGGTACGGCTGAGGCTGACCTGCGGCGGGACTTTCTCCCACAGGACTTGCGGCCGTTGCTCGACGCTGCCGACCTGGATGGCTGCATTGCCGTGCAAGCCCGCGCCGGTGAGCAGGAAACCGACGCGCTGCTGGAAATGGCGCGGCAGCACCCATGGATACTCGGCGTCGTCGGCTGGGTCGACCTGTGCGACCCACGCCTGGAACAGCACCTGGAACAGTGGCGCGACGCACCGGGACTCAAGGGCTTTCGGCATCAGATTCAGGATGAGCCTACGCCTGCCAGCTTTATGGCCGACGCCAGGTTCTCCCGTGGCCTGCAGCACCTGCAGCAACAAGGCTACGTCTACGAGGTGCTGATCCGCTGCGCCGACCTCGACGCCGCGACAGCCCTGTGCCAGCGTCACGACCGGCATCATCTGGTGCTGGACCACCTGGGCAAACCGGACATCGCCAACGGCCCCGTCGGTTGGGCCGAACACCTGGCGCCACTGGCCGCCCTGCCCCACGTCAGTTGCAAGCTGTCGGGCCTGCTCACCGAAGCCGGGCCCGAGCAACGCAACGCCCGAGCCCTGCGCCCCTACATCGAACTGGCGCTGGAATTGTTCGGCGCCGAGCGCCTGATGTTCGGTTCGGACTGGCCGGTGTGCCTGCTGGCCGGGGAATACCAGGGCACCTGCCAATTGCTGCAACAGACCCTCGGCCCACTGTCGCCCGATGAACAGCAAGCCATCTGGGGCGGCACGGCCCAGCGGGTCTATCACCTTGAAGGAAACTGCCCATGAATCTGCATTTGCAGGACCGCGTGATCATCGTCACCGGCGGCGGCTCGGGGATTGGCGCCGCCATTTCCCTGGGATTGATTGCCGAAGGCGCAATCCCGGTAATTTTCGGCCATCAACCGTTGTCGCCGGCCTTCGCGGCCGAGCTTGAGCAGCACGGTCAAAGCCACTTCATCCGTGTCGAGTTGCGCGATGAGGACGCCTGCCGCGCAGCCGTCAACGAAGTGTTGCGACATTTCGGACGCATCGACGGCCTGGTGAACAACGCCGGGGTCAACGACGGCGTGGGCCTGGATGCGGGCCGTGCAGCGTTCGTCGAATCCCTGGAAAAGAACCTGATTCATTACTACTTGATGACCCACTTGTGCCTCGATGCCCTCAAGGCCAGCCGCGGGGCAATCGTGAATATCAGCTCCAAGACGGCCCTCACCGGCCAGGGCGGTACCAGCGGTTATACCGCCGCAAAAGGTGCGCAGCTGTCACTGACCCGGGAATGGGCCGCCTCCTTGCTGGAGTTCGGCATCCGGGTCAATGCCGTGGTGCCCGCCGAGGTGCTGACGCCGCTGTATCAACGCTGGATCGACGGCTTCGACAACCCCGAGGCCAAGCTCGCCGCCATCGTCGAAAAAATCCCCTTGGGCAAACGGATGACCACTCCCGAGGAAATTGCCGACAGCGTGCTGTTCCTGCTCTCACCCCGCGCCTCCCACACCACCGGACAGTGGCTGGTGGTGGATGGAGGCTACACCCACCTCGACCGGGCGCTGACATGAGCGGCCAACGTTACTGCCTGGCGCTGGACCTGATCGACGATGCGGCATTGATCGCCGAGTACCAGCAGCTGCATCGACGCATCTGGCCTGCCGTGGCAGAGCATCTGCGCAGCCAGCAAATCCTGGAAATGCAGATCTGGCGCCTGGGCACGCGGCTGTTCATGGTCATGGACACCGCGGCCGGGTTCAGCTTCGAAGGGCTGGACCACGCTGCACGCGCCAACCCCGACGTGCAAGCCTGGGAAACCCTGATGTGGCGCTTCCAGGCCCCCACGCCGTGGACTGACCCCGGCGGCAAATGGCAGCCCCTGGAGCAGATTTTCTGCCTCACCGACCAACCCTGATAACCGCTGCATCGCACGCCTTGATCCCATAAAAACAACAGGAGAAGCGTCATGTTAAGCAAAGATACACACCTGCCAGGCACCCGTGCCGTGCCGACCTATCGCTGGGCGCTGATGCTGGTGACCAGTCTGTTTTTCCTCTGGGGCTTGTCCTACGGTTTGCTCGACGTACTGAACAAGCACTTCCAGGAAGTCCTGCACGTCAGCAAGGCCCAGTCCGGGCTGTTGCAAAGCGCCTATTTCGGCGCGTACTTCCTGATTGCCCTGCCGGCCGGGTTGTTGATGGACCGCCACGGCTACAAGGCCGGGATCCTGCTGGGCCTGTGCCTGTATGCGACGGGCGCGCTGCTGTTCATGCCGGCGGCTGCGGCGGCGAGCTTTCCGTTTTTCCTGTTCGCGCTGTTTGTCATCGCCTGCGGCCTGGGCTGCCTGGAGACCGCTGCCAACCCCTATGCCACGGTGCTGGGCGAACCCCAGGGCGCCGAGCGGCGGTTGAACCTGGCGCAATCATTCAATGGCCTTGGCCAGTTCTTCGGCCCGCTGATTGGCGGCGCGATGTTCTTCAGCGCCGGCAGCACACCGGCCTCGGACATGAGTTCGTTGCAGACCACCTACGTGGTGATCGCGGTCCTGGTACTGCTGGTGGCGCTGCTGATCGCCCGCACGCCGCTGCCGGATTTGCGCGCGCAGGAACAGGCACTGCAACCGACGGCCGGCAAGGGTCTGTGGCAGCACCGGGAGTTTGTCGGTGGGGTGATCACGCAGTTTTTCTATGTGGCGGCCCAGGTCGGAGTCGGCGCATTTTTCATCAACTACGTCACCGAGCATTGGGCACAGATGGGCAATCAGCAAGCCGCCTATCTGCTGTCGATCGCAATGCTGGCCTTCATGTTCGGGCGCTTTTTCAGTACCTGGCTGATGGGCCGGGTCAGCGCGCAGAAGCTGCTGCTGATTTATGCGCTGATCAATATCGCGTTGTGCGGCCTGGTGGTGATCGGCCTGGAAGGTATCTCGGTGATCGCGCTGATCGCGGTGTTCTTCTTCATGTCGATCATGTTCCCGACGCTGTTCGCCATGGGCGTGAAGAACCTCGGGCCGCACACCAAGCGCGGCAGTTCGTTCATGATCATGGCGATCGTCGGCGGCGCCCTGATGCCCTACTTGATGGGCAAGGTGGCGGACAACAGCACGGTGGCGCTGGCTTACCTGTTGCCTATGGGGTGTTTCGTGATTGTGGCGGTGTATGCCCGTAGTCGCTTGCGCCATCCGTGAAGTACCGCCCCGGCGTCGTCCCGAACGTACGCCGGAACATCGCAATAAAGGCACTGACGTTTTCATAACCCAGGTCCAGCGCAACCCGGGTCACGGGTGCATGCGCCGCCAGCAACTCCAGGGCGCGCAACAACCGTGCGCGCTGGCGCCACTGGCTGAAGGTGAACCCGGTCTCGGCAACAAACCGCCGGGCCAGGGTGCGCGGCGAGACACCGGCCCACTGCGCCCAGTGTTCCAGCAGGCGGTTGTCGTCGGGACTGTCGGCCAGCGCCTGGGCGATGCGCAACAGGCGCGGGTCCCGGGGCAGCGGCAAGCCGAATGGCTCCTTGGGCAACCCGGCGATTTCATCAAGGATCACCTGGGCGATCCGTGACTGAGGCGGCTCGAGCAGCGGCTGGCTCCAGGTTGCCGCGCGCCTGACGGCTTCCAGCAACAAGGCCGACGTGGCGATAACGCACGTCTGTCGGGGCAGCCTTGCACACGCCTGGGGTTCGACATACACACTCCAGCCATCAAACGGCCCGTGGGAACGCAAGGCGTGGGAACAATCGGGGGCAATCCACACCGCGTGGGTGGCCGGTACTACCCAATGCTGGTGCGCCGCCTGCACCGACAACAACCCGCGCTGGGCTCCGAGCAATTGCCCGCGGGCATGCTGATGAAGGGCCGTGGTGCGTGCTACCGGACTGCTGCGCAACGTCGCCACCAGCAACGGACCGCCGATCGCATTGGCGAGCTGGGCTGAAACGAGTGTTGACGGCATATGGCAGCTTTACCGTATTGAATGACCTGGATAAGGCAGTGTAGCCATTTGCGCACGCCCAGACTGCGGATTCATTCATTGAGGGCTCCGCCATGCGTGCAGAAGACGTGCTTCCCGACCATCTCGACCAAGGCCAATTCAATGGCGTGACCGTGCGCAAGGGCACGGTGGGCGCATTCCTCGCCAACGCCAGAACCTGGTGCGATCCGGCCACCCCGGACGAGCAGCGCTTGCTGGCCGAACAGGACATCCTGCAAGCCCTCCCCGCCCTGCAGGCCCTGGGCTTGTTTGAAGTGTTGCAGGTGCGGGATGGCAAACTGGCGCGGCTGCTGAAGTGAGAGGATCGGCCTGGAAGGTGGTAATCCGTCGCTGGAAGCCCGGGGTTCACCAGTTCTCGCGGGGATTACGCACCTTCCAGGCCACCTCGCACCTCAAGTGGTTACTTGTCCTACGAACTGATAGTGGTTGGAAAGGCCCGTCGCGTTCCATGATCCTGGAAAAAATGTTTGGCCCTGTGTTCAGGCATGCCAAGGGAACCCGGCTCGCTCGATACGGCCTGATGTGCAAGGATGTTGCGCTGCACATCGTTCGTTGAACGCAAAACCAAGGATTTTTCATGACCGCCATCAGCACCCCAGCGCCCGTGGTACCCGGGCGGCTGGAACAAATGTCGACCCGCATCGCGTTTTTCATCGCCGGCTTCGGCATCGCCGCCTGGGCACCACTGGTGCCTTATGCCAAGGCCCGCGCCCAACTCAATGAGGGCACCCTCGGCCTTTTGCTGTTGTGCCTGGGGGTGGGCTCGATGATCGCGATGCCGGTCGCCGGGGCCCTGGCGTCGCGCTACGGTATCCGGCGAGTGGCCACCGGCGGCACCCTCCTGATCTGCCTGGGCCTGCCGATGCTGGCCACCGTCACCTCGATTCCCTTGCTGATGGCCGCGCTGTTTGTGTTTGGTGCCGGCCTGGGCACGGTGGACTCCACGGTCAACCTGCAAGCGGTGATGGTCGAACGGGCCAGCGGCAAGACCATGATGTCGGGCTTCCACGGGCTGTTCAGCCTGGGCGGGATCGTCGGGGCGGCAGGTGTCAGCGGGCTGCTGGGGTTGGGCTGGTCGCCGTTGCAGGCCACCCTCGCCGTGATCGTCGTCATCGTAGTGGCCTTGCTCAAGGCCGGGCCACACCTGCTGCCTTACGGCAGTGAAAGCTCCGGGCCGGCCTTTGCCGTGCCCCACGGCGTGGTGCTGTTTATCGGCTGCCTGTGCTGCATCGTGTTTCTTGCCGAAGGCGCCGTGCTGGACTGGAGCGCGGTGTTCCTGAGCGCCGAGCGCGGCCTTGACGAAGCCTATGCGGGCCTTGGCTACGCAGCCTTTGCCTTGACCATGACCGTCGGGCGCCTTACCGGCGACAGGATAGTTCGCCGCCTGGGCGCAACCCGGGTGATTGTATTCGGTGGCGCGCTCGCCGCCGGCGGCATGCTGTTGGCGACGCTATTACCTGCGTGGGAAACCGCCCTGCTGGGGTATGCGTTGGTCGGTGCCGGGTGTTCGAACATCGTACCGGTGCTGTACACCGCCGTCGGCAAGCAGACCGTCATGCCGGAACACATTGCGGTGCCCGCCATCACCACCCTGGGCTACACCGGCATTCTCGCCGGCCCTGCGGTGATCGGCTTCATCGCCCATGGCAGCAGCTTGAGCGCTGCCTTTGTGCTGATTGCCGTACTGCTGATCGGTGTGGCGATCAGCGGGAAAATACTGCGGGTCTGACCACCCAGCCCCATCACGCCTCGTACATTGAGGCGTCAACCCGGGGTCATTTGGCTTTCTGGAGTTCCAGCCAGCGATCAAGGGTTTTGTTGCTGAGCCAGCCCGCCTGGTGATGGCTGCCGAAAATTCGCCGACCGCTGTCGGCGGTGTTTTCCAGCGACCGCAACAAGCCCGGCCGGTCCACAAGGTTTTTCGCCATATACACCTGCTGTTCGTCGTATTTCTTCTTCGGTAGCCCCGTGGCCGGGTCCAGTACAACTTGGCCATGGCTGTCGAGCTCATCCGGGTCTTTGCTCATCATCGCCAGCACCTCGATATTGACGTAGCAGATCTGCTCGAAAAACCCCATGCGGTCCCGCGACCGGTCCCGTAACTCGGTGAACATTTCCTTGAACAGACGGACGAGATCGGCATTGTTTTTTGTGTGGAAAGGGTCCGGGCTGAAGGCACTGGGATCGCTGTTGCCGAACACGACGTTCTCGGCCTGTGCCAGGCTTTCGCGGGTGATGTAGCCGTCCTGGTCGAGGATCGCATCGATCAGGCGCGGACGCTGGATGATCGCCTTGGCAAGCAGGATAGCGCTGTCGGCCTCTCGGCTGGCACCGAGCTTTTTACTGGCGATTCGTTGCAGTGAAGACAGCTTCAGTCCGTCAGTTCTCATGGAGTTTTTTCAGCATGGCAAATTGGGCGTTCGCCGCGCTCACCAAATCGCTGTCCGGCAAACGAATGTAGGGATTGGGCCCGCGGAGGCGGCTGGCCACTTCGTTCTGAAGCCCCAGGTGTTGCAGCAGACTCCTGCAGTGACTCTCCCCCCGCAAAGGAGGCCGATAGCCTGATGAGCGGACAGGCGCCCCGCCGGATTGATGGCTGTGCTTTCGCGCAGCCTCACCGGGTTCACTTGAAGCGGCGTGAATTGCCCGTGTACCGCCGTCCAGTGCCGGGGCAATACAGGGTGTAGCACCGAGGTGCTGGCAGACCGACCCGCCGTTGATTGTCATGATTCATCTCCACCATTTTCCGGTTCCACATTGACCTGGTCATCATCCCGGCAATCGCCGTATCGCTCAGGTGAAAACAGGCCAAAGGTGTGTGGTGTGCCGGTGGCAATGGTTCCGAGATAGAGCAGCGTTCCAATGACAACATGTAAAAACCGAAGAATCAGTCGGCTTTTCGAGACCCTGGCGAGGTCGGTTTTGTCTCCTGCCAAAGGTCTTTGATCGCTGCGACCATAGCGCCCATCACCGCGCGCAACGGGCGTAACCCAGGCGCGTGGGAGGCAGGCAACTGCCCGTGCGGCAACATGCCTTTGATGAAGTCGTCAGCCGCCGGGGCCTGGAATGTGTGCTGCCCGGTGAAGTTCTTCACTCGCCGGGCTTCGGCGCCCTCTTCGCACCGTTTGCCCGGTGCGGCAACGGGGGGCGGTTGCAGGGTATCGCTGCCCGTCGGCGCAAGACAGGCTGGCTGATAGCCAGGATTGTGCGATCCACACGAAGGTGTAGCCATGTCTGAGCCCTGGCTGAGAGTTTGAAAGCAGCGGATTGATCAAGGCAGGTCATCACGCCGCGAGAGGGTCGCGGCGTGATCGAGCTAAAACAGGTTCAGAGAGAGGTGGCGCAGGGCGGCTCTGCCGATCTTGCCGTCATACCGGTCAAGAGAGTCCATCAGCGTTAACAGGCTTGAGCGCTGAGTGACTTCCTTGGCCAACTCGATGAGCCGCTGTTGCTTTGGGTCGCTCGACGACGATGCGGCCAATTTTTTCAAATCTTTGATACTGATGGAGCGGCTCCAGATACCCTTCAGGGCGTCGAAGTCCTTCAACATCTGTTCGGCGAGCTGTTTGTCGGTCTTGTACTTCAAGGCGTTGCCGGAGTCGAGCACGGCGTTGAGGTCCCGCCGGGAGATTCGACCATCCAGATCACCGGTCCTGCCGGCTCGGTCAAAGGCTTGTATTACGTCTGGGCGTCGCAGCAGTTCCCGGGCCAACAGAATGTTCTCATTACGGTCCTGGTCGTTGGTCAACCGTCTGCCCGCCATCTCCTCCAGGCTTTGTTTTGTGATGAAGGGCTGGCCCGGCACCGTGAACGCATCAAATTTGTTCTTGAGGAGGTTCCCCAGTTGATCGGGGGTTTGCCTCGAAAAGTGTGGGTCCGGGCGACCGTATCCCGGGTCAGGCTTGCAGGGGGTCGGACGGCAGTGTCCGGGAAGAGGCCTGAGTGGAATGGAAGGGTCAGGACGACCATAACCGGGGTGAGGCCGGAACGGATTGAACAGCTTGTGCAGAAAGTCCTGAAGCTGCCCGATCAGCCCGCCCAGGAACGAGTTTGCATAGGACGCCCGGAATGAGTTGTTGGCGGCACCACGGCGATCCATCGTGCTCTGCGTCGTCGTCCAATTCGAATATCCCGGGCCGATCCCATTCTGTGGCAAGTTGAAGCTGATGTGGATCGACCCCTGCCCGGAGCGTGAGCGTGACTGCGTCGATGTGGCGGCATCAGTATGCGGCTGCGCGGCGTTATCAGAGGGGTTGGCAACAGTTGAGTTGGATAAGGTTACCGACATAGGCATCTCCAGTTCGGCGTATTGACACGATTCACTCCCGGCTCAAAGACACCTCGGCGATACAAGGTATCCCATGGAAAGTGGGCACCTCCTTGTGTGGTAGACCTGTCGGATTCAGTTCCTGCGGACGCAGAAAATCGTTAGAAAAAGAGTAGGAAGAAGGGCTATGGCGAGGGGGCTTGCGCCCCCTCGTCACTGTCGATACCTGGGATCAGGCACGCATCAGAAGCCGACGCTGGCCTGCACGAAGAACGTGCGCGGTTCACCCAGGTAGATCCCGGAGTTGTTGTCGCTGGAGCGGGTGTAGTGTTCCTGGTTGAACACGTTTTTTACCCCGACGCCCAGCTTCAGGTTCGACAGTTGCGCACCGAAGTCATAACCGCTGCGCACGTTGACCGAGACGTAGCCGGGAATATCCCCGTACTGGCCATCAGCAGTCGGCTGGGTGATGTAGGTGGTACCGGTGCCCGGCGCACGCTGGCCGGACTGGGCATAGACGTCCAGGTTGTGGGTCCAGTGGTTGATGTCGTAACGCAGCCCCAGGGTGGCCACTTCACGGGAGTACAGCGGCAAGTCGCGGCCCTTGAAGCCAACGTCGCCTTCGGAGGTGGCCCTGGTGTAGGTGAAGCCGGCGTTGGCGGTCAGGCCGTCCAGGCGCGGGTCGAGGTTCGACAGGTCGTAATGGGCCGACGCTTCGATGCCCTCGTGCTTGGTAGCGCCGAGGTTGGTCCAGCCCACATCGTTGCTGACGTATTGCAACTCGTCCGAGAAGTCGATGTAGAACAACGTCACTTCGCCGCCCCAGACGCTGTCGTTGTAGCGGGTACCGATTTCGTAGGTCTTGGCTTTTTCCGGGTTAAGGCCGTTCGCGGTCTGGTCGCCGTTACCGCCCTGGCCCAGCTGGAAGTATTGCAGGCTGCCGAAGGAGGTTTCGTAGTTGGCGAACAGCTTCCAGGCATCGGAGACGTGGTACATCACGCTCAGGGCCGGCAGCGGTTCGTTGTTGTGGATCTCGCGGCGCTTCTCCTGAACCGTGGCGCCATTGAGGCCTACCACCGGACGGTCGTGCCATTCGGTGCGGATCTGCTCAAAGCGAATGCCCGGGGTGACGGTCCATTTGCCGATATCAATCTTGTTGTCGATATAGAACGAGTTGGCCTCGGTGCCACCGGTACGGTCCTGGTACACGTGGCCGTCACTCTGGCCCACGGGCGTCGGCACGTTGTTGACCAGCGCCAGGCTGGTGGCCTGCTCGTGCATGCCTTCCTTGAGGTAGCGATAACCGACGCTGACTTCCTGGGTGCTCGGCCCCAGGTCAAATACATGGGACACACGCGGCTCGATGCCGAAGGTGTAGTAGGTGCGCGGGTAGGAACCCAGGGTCTTCAGGTCGCGGTTGGCGATGTTGCTGCCGCGGAAACTGTCGGAATAGTAGGTCAGCACTTCAGCCTGGGTGCGGTCGTCGATCTGCCGGATGTACTTGAAGGACATATCCTTGCGCCGGCCATTGAAGTTGTCCCAGTCACGTACCGATTGATACGGGTTGGCGTCGTACTGCTTCTGGGTCAGGCCGCCGGGCATGTCGGCGCTGGCGTCGTAGTAGTGAAAATTCAGCGAGAAATCGTCTTGATCGGTCGGCGCCCAGTGGGTCTTGAAGATCACGTCGTCGATGTCGTTGGAGTTGTTGCGGTCGCGGTAACCATCGCCCTTGGTCCCGGAATACAGCAACGCAGCACCGATACCGTTGTCGGCGGTGCCGCCGATGAAGGCGTTTTCAATGTGTTTCCAGCCGCCGTGGGCCGCTGTTTCCAGGGTGGTGCCGACTTCGCCGGAGAATTTTTCCGGGATGGCCCGGGTGACGAAGTTGATCACGCCGCCGACGTTCTGTGGTCCATAACGTACGGAGCCTGCGCCACGCACCACGTCGATGCTGTCGAGGTTGCCGGAGGAAATCGGCGCCATCGACAACTGCGGCTGGCCGTAGGGTGCAAACGCTGCCGGTACGCCGTCGATCAATACCGTGGAGCGTGGCGACAGACGCGAGGTCAGGCCGCGTACCCCGACGTTGAGGGAAATATCACTGCCACCGGTGCCGTTGGCCTCCTGTACCTGCACCCCGGGAATGCGCCGCAGCACGTCACCGACGTTCATCGCGCCCTGCTCCACCATGGCTTCACGGCGCACCACGGTGCGCGCGCCCGGGTGGTTCTGCACCACTTGGGCATTCGCGTCGCCGAGCCAGTCGCCAACCACCTTGATGTCGGTGGCACCCAACTCCAGCGGCGAACCGGCTTCGCCGGTGCCCTTGCCCAGCGGGCGCAGGGTCACGGAGCCCGCATCGATCTGGTAATCCAGGCCGCTGCCCTGCAGCAACTGGCGCAGCGCTTGTTCGGGCGACAGGTTGCCGTCGACGGCCGGGGCTTGTTTGCCGGCCACCATGTCGGGGCTGAAGAACACTTGCAGCGACGTCTGCTGACCCAATTGGCTCAAGGCCGAACCCAGGGACTGGGCCTGGATATGAATGCCATCGTCAGCATAGGCCGCCGGCAGTGCGGCGCTGACGGCCAGCGCCAGGGCGAGGGGTGCCCAGCGGGATGATTTATTGTTTTTCATGGCGAGTTTTTTCACGTCGAACGTAGTCCTGTGATCGCAAGAGAGTGCGGCTGTTAATGCAAACCAGTTGCAGTTGCACAAGAAGACGAAGAACTCGAAAAAAACCTGAATCTATCGCGAAATTATTTCCTGGCTACCGTCCGGCAAGGTGCGCAAGGCCACCGGAAGAATGTGCGGCAAGGCCTTGAGCAAGGCGTCGGTGTCGGTGGATTTGAACACGCTGGTCAAGCGCAGGTTGCTCACCGCGGGCGCGCTGACCCGCAAAGGTTGCTCGCGGTAACGTGAGACCTCCCGAGCCACTTCGCCGAGGGTGGCGTTGTTGAACACCAGCTTGCCGGTGCGCCAGGCCGTGAGCTCTTCAGGGTTGACGGCGTAGGCAGCCGCCACCTGGCCCCGGGTATCCACATGGGTGCCCCGACCGGCCGTGAGCATCACGATGTCATCGGATGAGCGCCCTTGCACTTTGACCGTACCGGCCTCGACCACCACGCGGGTCTGGTCGTCATCGCGGCGCACGTCGAAACGCGTACCGGTGACCGTCACCTGCCCTGCCCCGGCGTCCACCACGAAGGGCCGGCTGGTGTCGTGCTCGACGCTGAACATGGCCTCGCCCTGCTTGAGCTCGATGCCGCGCTGGCCTTTTACATAGTGCACGGCCACCACGCTGCGGCTGTTCAAGTCCATCAGCGAGCCGTCGGGCAACGCCACCTGCCGGTGCTCCCCCAATGCAGTGCGGAACTCGGCGTTATACGTCGCCGGATGATCCAGGCCACTGAACAACCCCAGGCCCAGGGCCACCGCCAGCACACTTGCAGCCACTGCATAACGCAGCACGGGCCGGCGCTTCGCACGCGGTTGCGGGGCATCGCACAACGCCTGCAAGCGCGCCTTGGGCACCAGATCGGTGGCACTCCACAAGCCTTGCAGCACATCAAATTCGTACTGGTGCTCGGCATGCTCTGCACGCCAGGCATCAAAACGCTCGCGTTCTTCTGCGCTCAATGGGCTGTCCTGCACACGCACAAACCATTGCGCCGCCTCGTCGCGGGCCGTCGCGCTGCCGCAGGCACACTCACGGGTATCCATCATGGAAGATCCTGTTTCAAAGCGGGCATTGGTCATGGTGCCATCGCATCCAGGCGGTCACGTAGATGCCGCAGGGTGCGGATCATATACTTTTCCACCATGTTTTTAGACAGGCCCAGGCGTTCGGCGATTTCCTGCTGGGTCAGGCCCTCGATTTTCTGCCAGATGAAAATCTTGCGGCAATTGAGCGGCAGCTCGGCCAGGGCTCGCTCGATGGAATCCGCCAGCTGGATCGCGTGCATGAAATGCTCCGGGTCGCCACTGTGGGGCGAACTCTGATCAAAGGCTTCCAGGGCCATCGCCTCCCGCCGGTCCTCGCGGCGATAGGCGTCAACGGCGATATTGCGCGCCGTTTGATGCAGATAGGCTCGAGGTTGCTCAACCTTGGTGGCGCTGGATTCAAGCACCCGCACAAAAGTGTCGTGGGCCAGGTCTTCGGCCTGCTGACGGTTTCTCAGGCGGCGCGTCCAGGTCCCGATCAACTCTTCGTAGTGCTCGAAAAAGCCTGTTCTGCGGGGCGGCTGAGGAGTCATCAAGGAAGCACTGGGGAGGCGGGGTGTGAATAGTAATGCTTCCTATTAAGTGGAGCAATGCTACCCGTCAGCTATCAATCACCCGCTGCAAATGAATCGCCAACTCCGTGGCAAACCGCCGTTCCGGCGTTTCCACATCAATCCCGAACAACTCCTGGATCCGCGCCAGCCGGTAGCGCAGCGTCGTCACATGCACCCCCATCGCGTCCGCGCATGCCTGGCTGCGGCAGCTCTCCCGCAGATACGCCGTCAGGGTTTCCAGGTACGGCGTCTGGTGCTTGCGGTCATGGGCGAGCATGGCGCCAACGCTGTCGTTGACGAAGGTGCGAATATCCTCGCCACCCACGGCCGCGACGAAGATCGGGATCGGCCCGAAATCCTGATCGGAGATCGGCCCGCTGCGGCCGAACGAGCGGGCAATCTCGATCAGCCGCCGGCAGCGCTCCCACGCGGCAGGATAATCCGCCAGCGCCCGGCACACCCCGCTGGCCAGCAGGATCGGCTCGGCACCCAGGTAGTGCGCCAGGTCATCGGTAATCTGCCGTTTGATTTTGCTCAAGCGCTCGCCTTCCGCCGGCACCAGGCACACCAAACCGTTGTCGACAATGATCACCGTGGCCTGCATCCCTGCACGCTGCAGGATGCGCGCGACGTTGTGGTGCAGGTTCTTCGCCTCCCGGGCCTTGGCGCCGTAGTCGACGATGATCATCTGCTGCGCGGTGCTGAAGCTGATGCCCAGCCGCTGGGCGCGCTGCTGGATGTCATCGGCATCGCGCCAGCGGCCCTCGAGCACTTCGAGCAGCAGCTCGGTCTGGGTCCGGGTTTCAAAACGAAAGCGGATAAAACTGCGCATCATCTGCACGCTCAAGGCGAACTTGGCGCTTTCCAGCATCAGCAGGTCCAGCTCGTTGACCGGCGCCGCCACCGGGAACAGCACCAGCGCGCCCACCAGTTCGTGGTCGACCATCAACGGTTCGATCTGCGCCCGCAGGGTGAACTGGCGCTGGCCATCGTCGAGGAACAGGTTGACCGTACTGCGCAGGGCGCTGCGCAAACTTTCCTGGGCGGCTTTGGTGATCTGCACGCTGAGCACCCCGGCGACTGCGGCCTGCCAGGCATTGTCGTCAAACAATGCGGGATCCGGGGAACGCCCCGCCACCACCTGGTTGGCGGTGAAGTCCACGGCGATCACCGGGTTGGGCAACTGGTCGCCGACCATCAGCGACAACGATGTCACCGAACCGCCGCCCAATACGTGTTCAAGCATCGTGGTATGCACATGCAACGCCTGCTGCAGGCGCTCGGCGGCGCGGCGTTCGGCTTCCAGCTGGCGCTGGCGCTCCACGGCAATGGCGCCCAGGTGGATGATCATGCCGAGGAACACCCGGTCTTCTTCCGAAACGTCCATCAGCGTGCGGGAAATCACACTGAGCACCATGGGCCGGCCGTCGAAGTCGGTGCAGTTCATCGGCATCACCATCACCGTGCGGTAATCGCGCTCCAAGGATTCGCGGCGGTAGCCGGGGTACTCGCATTCGCGCACGTCGCGGATGAACACCGCCTCGTTGCGTTGCAGGGCGGTCATCACCGGGCTGGAAGACAGCTCCCAGCAATCCACCAGCGGGCGCTGCACCAGGGTCGGGTCATGGCGGGCGATCACGTGGCCGAAGCCGGCGTCCATGTCGATGGCCATGATCGAACTCATGGTCCAGTGGGTGTGGCGGCAACTGGCGTACACCAACTGGTGCAGCATCGACTGCAGGTCACCGCCGGAGTTGATCTGACTGGCCACATCGCGCAACGACAGTATCTGCATTTCTCGATTCAAGGCGCTCACCCGAACATGGAGGTCACGGCAGCCACGTTGCCTGCCAGGCCCGCCTGATACTTGCTCCGGTTCAGAGCAATGTCCAGTGGATTTGCACTGCGTAACCACGGAAGACGCTGCTGCCCAACGCTCCTAGCCTAAGGCCACAACCAACAGCCACAAGGGCGACGAGTGATCATGAATCTGGAAAATCTGGGCGTCAGGAAGTACTGCACCTTTATCGAAGAAACCTTTATCGAAGGCGGCAAGGACGCCGGCAAACCGATCACCCTGATCGTGGTGGCAGCCGTGTTGAAAAACCCTTGGGCCGGCCAGGGCTTCGTCGAAAACCTGCGTCCGGAAATCCTGCGCCTGGCCCCCGGCCTGGGCCATGAGATGACCCGTCGCCTGATCGCCCTGATGCCCGGGGGCAAGGTCGAAGCCTTCGGCAAGGCGGCGGCTGTCGGGGTCAACGGCGAAATCGAACACGCCTCGGGCCTGATCCACACCCTGCGCTTCGGCAACCTGTTCCGCGAAGCCGTGGAAGGCACCGCCTACTTGAGCTTCACCAACACCCGCAATGCACCGGGCGCCCTGCTTTCGCTGCCGATGGTGCACAAAAGCGAAACCGGCAAGCGCTCGCACTTTCTCACCGCCAACTTCCAGGTCGCCGATGCCCCGGGCCCCGACGAAGTGCTGATCGCCATCGGCGCCAGCGACGGCTCCCGTGCCCACCCACGGATTGCCGACCGCTACCAGGACATGGCCGAGATGGAAGCGGAACAACCCAAGGACTGACGTCTGGCTGAAGAACGACGCTCAGTTGTGGCGAGGCAGCTTGCTCCCGCTGGGTCGCGGAGCGGCCCCATGAGCCCCGCCATAGTCCGCCTGAAAGAACCCGGTTGCCGTTGTGGGGCTGCTTCGCAGCCCTGCGGGAGCAAGCTCCCTCGCCACAGGGTTGATGTTTGCCACAGAAATGCCGGAGCACTGCGAAACGAAGCAAAACTTTCGTCTTCGCTACCATTTTTCGACGCAAGCCCACGGTTTCCCTTGCTCGTAGGCTTGCTTCACACCACAAGAACAAAGGAGTACCCCGATGCCGAGCACCGCGATCAGCGCCAACGTTGCAGCCGTCGATCCGGGCGCCTTGCGCCAGGCCTTCGGCACCTTCGTCACCGGCGTCACCGTCATCACCACCCATGACACCGATGGCAACCCGCGCGGCATGACCGCCAATTCGTTTACCTCGGTGTCCCTCGACCCGCCGCTGCTGCTGGTGTGCGTGGGCAAGTCGGCCGCCAGCTACACCGCGTTTGCCAGCACCGAACAGTTTGCCGTGAACCTGTTGCACGAAGGCCAGGTGGACGTCTCCGGGACCTTCGCCTCCAAGTCGCCAGACAAATTCCACACCGTCAACCACGACACCGTGCACACCGGCGCACCGATCCTCACCGACAGCCTGACCTGGTTCGACTGCAGCGTGCACCAGCGCATCGAAGCCGGCGACCACCTGGTGCTGATCGGCCAGGTCCGCGCCTTCGGCACCAGCCCCAAGCTGCCGCTGTGCTTCTGCCGGGGCCGCTACGCGAACATCCAGGACCCGCTGCCGGCCAGTTGGCTGGACTCCCACAAGATGATCATCGGCTACCTGATCGAAGCCGGCGACGCGATCCTGTTTCGCGCCGATGGCCAGGGCGGCTGGACGCTGCCGGTGGCCGGCAAGCGCAAGGGTTTTATCGACGCCGGCGACAGCTCGCTGCCGGTGGAACTGGAATCGACCTTCCTGTACTCGGCGTTCGATGTCGACGACACCGACCCCGGCTACCTGATCTACCGCGCCCAGCTCGGCCCGTTCGACGCCGAGCTGCCCGACACCCTGCGCTTCTTCCCGCTGGACGCGTTGCCCATCGAGCAGATGCCGGTCAACGAACTGCGCTCGGTGGTGCGCCGCTATGCCCGCGAGCGCCAGAACCAGCAGTTCGGCATCTACACCGGCTCTGCCGCCAGCGGCCGCATCGCGATGCTCGAAAACGCGCCCCTTTGACACGCACCTACAGGACTCTTGCATGAAAACCACGGTCAGCGCCCTTGAGGGCAACCGCCTCAACCTGTTTATCGACGGTCGCTTTGTCGCTCCCGACAGCGGCAGCTATGTCGACAGTTTCGACCCCACCACCGGCCAGTCCTGGTACCAGTTCGCCCAGGCCGATGCGGGCGACGTGGCCCGCGCCGTCGCTTCCGCCCACAAGACCTTCAACGACCCGCAGTGGCGCAACATGACGCCCACCGCACGCGGCAAATTGTTGTATCGCCTGGCCCAGCTGGTGGCCGAGCACGCCGAAGAACTGGCGCTGCTGGAAACCCGCGACAACGGCAAGCTGCTGCGGGAAATGCGCGCGCAAATGAGCGCCCTGCCCGATGCCTACGTGTACTTCGCCGGCATGGCCGACAAGCTGCAAGGCGAGGTGATCCCGGTCAACAAGCTCAACCAGCTCAACTACAGCAGCCGCGAGCCGTTGGGCGTGGTCGGCATGATCACCCCGTGGAACTCGCCGCTGATGCTGCTCACCGGCACCCTCGCACCGTGCCTGGCCATCGGCAACACGGTGGTGATCAAGCCCTCGGAACACGCCAGCGCCTCCACACTGGCGCTGGCCGAACTGATCATCGAAGCCGGCTTCCCGGCGGGTGTGGTCAACGTAGTCACCGGCAACGGCGCCGTCACCGGCGAGGCCCTGACCCGCCATCCCGACATCGCCAAATACGTGTTCACCGGCAGCACCGAAACGGGTCGGCGTATCGCTGGCAACGCCGCCAATAACCTGGTGCCGTGCCAGATGGAACTGGGCGGCAAATCGCCCCACGTGGTGTTTGCCGATGTGGATATCGAGAAGGCCGTGAACGGCGTGGTCTCCGGGATCTTCGCCGCCGCCGGGCAAAGTTGCGTGGCCGGTTCGCGCTGCTTTGTCGAAGCGCCGATCTACGACAAGTTCGTCGAGGCCCTGGTGGCCCGCACCCAACAGATCAGCGTCGGCCACCCGATGGAAGAACACACCGACATCGGCCCGCTGGCTCTGCAAGCCCAACTGCAAAAGCTCGAAGGCTACATCGCCAGCGGCGCCCAACAAGGCGCGCAGATCGCCGTCGGCGGCAAACGCCCCAGCGCCGCGCACCTGTCCGAAGGCTGGTACTTCGAGCCCACGGTGATGGCCAACGCCACCAACGACATGCCGTTCATGCGCGACGAATTGTTCGGTCCGGTAGTGGGTGTGATGCCCTTCACCACCGAAGAGCAAATGCTCAGCCTGGCCAACGATACCCACTACGGCCTGGCGTCCGGAATCTGGACCCAGAACATCGACCGCGCGATGCGCTTTGCCAACCGCATCGACGCCGGCACGGTGTGGATCAACACCTACCGCAGCTCGGCCTACATGTCCGCCAACGGCGGCTTCAAGCACAGCGGATATGGCCGTCGCGGCGGCTTTGACGTGATGCGCGAGTTTTCCCGGGCCAAGAACGTGGTCATCGATTACTCCGGCGAAATGCAGGACCCCTTCGTCATTCGCCTGCGCTGATTATTCAAGGAGCATCTTATGAAATTCGCCGTATCCCTGAGCATGGAACGCTTCTCGCCAGACGTGCCGATGCAGACCGTCATGGCCAACCTGCTGGAGCTGGCAAAGATCGCCGATGCCGGCGGCTTTGAAACCCTGTGGACCTCCGAACACCACACCCTGGAATGCACCATCGCGCCCAACCCGTTCCAGACCCTGACCTGGCTCGGCCAGCACACCGAGCGTATCCGCCTGGGCACCGCAACCCTCGCTGCCGCCTATTGGCATCCGATCCGCCTTGCCGGTGAAGCCGCGCTGTGTGATCACCTGACCCACGGCCGCCTGGAATTCGGCATCGCCCGCGGTTCCTACCAGTACGAGTTCGACCGCATGACCCCCGGCCTGCAACAGCAGGAAGGTGTGGGCTACATGAAGGAACTGGTGCCCGCGGTGCAAAAGCTCTGGACCGGCGACTACGCCCACGACGGCCACTACTGGAAATTCCCGCAGACCGCCGCCGTACCGAAGCCGCTGCAAAAAGGCCACCCGCCGATCTGGGTCGCCGCACGGGACCCGGGCACCTTCGACTGGGCAGTGAGCATTGGCGCCAACATCCTGTCCACCCCGCTCTCGCTGCCGGCGGCCGAAATCGCGGTGCTCGGCGAAAAATTCAACAAGGCCGTGGCCGACAACCCCCACGTGCCGCGCCCGCGCTTCATGATGCAGCGCCGCACCTGCGTGTACGCCAACGCCAACGACTGGGAACTGCCGGTCAAGCACAGCATGGATTTTGGCCGCGCCTTCGAGAACCTGATGCAGAACATCGGCACCGTGCACAACGGCTTCCCCGAGCCGGTGCCGTTTGAAAGCGTGCGCGGCAAAGACAACTACAACCCGGAAAACCTGCGGCGCAACTTGATGTTCGGCACCCCGGAAGAAATCATCGAAAAGCTGCTCGACTACGAAGCCGCCGGTGTCGACCAGTATTGCCTGGGCCTGACCTTCAACTTGCCGTTCGAACTGCAGAAGCAGACCCTGCGCCTGTTCATCGATGAAGTGATGCCATTCTTCGCCGAGCGCGAACGCGCCAGACAACGCAACCAGGTCAGCGCGTGATGGGCCAGGCACAACGTTTCAGCGTGGCCAACGTCACGCTCAATTATCGCCTGGACGGGCATGGACCGCGCCCGCTGGTGTGCATCCATGGCGTGGGTTCCAGCCTTGAGGCGTGGGCTGAAACGGTGGCGGGTCTGCAGGAGCAATTCACCGTGCTGACCTTCGACCTGCGCGGCCACGGCCAGTCGTCCCGCACGCCCGGGCGTTATGAGATTGATCATTTGGTGGGTGAGGCGCTGGCCCTGGCGGATCACGTGGGCTTCAAGCAGTTCGACCTGGCCGGGTTCTCGTTGGGCGGGCTGATCGCCCAACGCATGGCCCTGACTCATCCGTCGCGGGTTCACCGGTTGGTGCTGCTGTCGACCGTCGCCGGGCGTAACGCCGAGGAGCGCGAGCGGGTACACGCGCGCCTCGCCGCCTTGCAGGCCGGGGAGCCGGTGGCTCACTACGAGGCATCGCTGTCGCGTTGGCTGACCGAGGATTTTCAGGCGCGCAATCCCGAGGCTGTTACCCGTCTGCGCCAACTGAATGCCGACAACGACCCGGGCTGTTATGCCGCGGCGTATCGCATCCTGGCCGAGTCGGATTTCGGCGAACAGCTGTCACGGATCCGCTGCCCCACGCTGATTGCCACCGGTGCCGAAGACGCCGGCTCCAACCCACGGATGGCGACGTTCATGCACGATCGCATCGAGGGTTCGCAACTGCGGATTCTGCCTGGGCTGCGCCATTGCATCCTGATCGAGGCGCCGCAACAGGTGGCCGCCCTGATACGCGATTTTCTAACCCCTTCGGAGACTCACCATGGATAAATCATTGCAGGCCCAAGGCGAAAGCGTTCGCCGCCAAGTCCTCGGGGATAGCTACGTCGACCAGGCCCTGGGCCGCGCCGACGACTTTTCCCGGCCCTTCCAGGCGGTGCTCAACGAGTACTGCTGGGGCATGGTCTGGACCGACGACAGCCTGGACCTCAAGCAACGCAGTCTGCTCAACCTGGGAATGCTCGCGGCGCTGGGGCGCATGGACGAATTCGGTACGCATTTCTGCGGCGCCCTGCGCAACGGACTGAGCGACGACGAACTGCACGCCGCCCTCGTGCAGATCGCGGTGTACTGCGGCGTGCCGGCGGGTGTCGAGGCGTTTCGCGTGGCCCGCAAAGCCCGGGAAAGCATGGCTCCATCGGATTCAACGACCGGTTGACGCCCAACCCTTGCACTCGCCACACCGCTCATGCTGTAAGTGCCTTGGCACCACAACAAGAAATTTTTGCGACTGCGCCTTGCGTCGCCTTAGCTCGAAGATTTTTAACTGCCAGTAGCCCAAAAATTTCTATTGATGAAGTTTTCCGCAGATTGCAAAACAACAATTGGAGGCAATTGGTGAGCGAACGACTAAAGATTGAGAACCTCTACAAGGTCTTTTCCTCAACCCCGGACAAGGCCATGCAGCTCTTGACCGCCGGGGCCAGCAAAGACCGGATCCTGGCCGAGACCGCCACCGTGGTCGGCCTCAACAACGTATCGCTGTCGATCCCCAGCGGGGCGATCTACATGATCATGGGCCTCTCGGGCTCGGGCAAATCCACCCTGGCGCGCTGTATCAACCGCCTGAATGAACCGACCGCGGGCAAGATCCTGCTGGACGGCGAAGACCTGGTGAGCCTCGACGAAAACCAACTGCGGGAAGTGCGCCGCACGCGTATCTCCATGGTGTTCCAGCACTTCGCGCTGCTGCCGAATAAAACCGTGATCGAGAACACCGAGTTCGGCCTCAAGCTGCGCGGTGTCTCGGCGGCCGAGCGGCGCAAGCGGGCCCTGGAAGTACTGGCGATTGTCGGCCTGGCCAAGTGGGCCGACCACCATCCCCACGAGCTGTCCGGCGGCATGCGCCAGCGCGTCGGCCTGGCCCGCGCACTGGCCACCGACGCCGACGTGCTGATCATGGACGAGGCCTTCAGTGCCCTCGACCCATTGATCCGCACCGAGATGCAGGACGAGTTGCTGCGCCTGCAACGCACCCTGAAAAAAACCATCCTGTTCATTACCCACGACTTCCAGGAAGCCCTGAAGCTGGGCACACGCATCGCGATCATGGCCGACGGCCAAGTGGTGCGCGAGGGCACGCCCCAGGAAATCGTGATGGACCCGGGCAGCGATTACGTCGCGGCGTTCACCCGGGAGGTGGACCGTTCGCGGCTGTTCGATGCGCGCTCGATCATGGAAAAAGCCCACACGCTGCTGGTGCAGGGTGACACCCGGGTGGTGGGCAATGACAGCACGGCTGCATTCGTACTGAACACCAGCGGCAAGGCGGTCGGCGTGCTGGACTCGGCAGCGCTGCTGGCCGTGGGCGGCGGCGCCGACGCACTGCAACGGCTGTCGAGCCAGTTCGTTTGCGTGCCGGCCAGCGCCAAGCTGGTGGAAGCCGCGCGCCTGCTCAAACCGGGTTTGCCGGTGGCGGTGGTGGATGGCGACGGGCAGTTCGTCGGCACCCTCAACAGCGCGCACATTCTTGATTGCATAGCCAGCGTCCCGGCCCCGCGCCCTGCCGCTGCGGAGGTTGCACAGCATGCTTAGTTCAGAAGACCTCGCGGTTTTACCCGTAGACCAGTGGATCAGCCAGGGTGTGGAGTGGCTGGGGATTCACCTGCGGCCAATGTTCCAGGCGATTCGCTGGCCGGTGGAGCATTTGCTGGGGCTGAGTGACACGGTGATCCACGCGATCCCGTTCCCGGTCATGGTGTTGCTGATGTTCCTGATCGCCTACCGTGCGGCGAGCCTGGGGGTGGCGGTGTTCAGCGCCGTGGCCCTGGTGGTGATCGCCGCGTTGGGGGTGTGGGACGAGGCCATGACCACCTTGTCGCTGATCACCACGGCGATTGTGATCTGCATGGTGGTGGGCATTCCGGTGGGCATCTGGTGCGCCCGCAGCGAGCGGGTGTGGGGCGTGATGCGGCCGATCCTCGACATCATGCAAACCACCCCGACCTTCGTGTACCTGGTGCCGGTGGTGATGCTGTTTGGCGTCGGCACGGTGTCGGGTGAAGTGGCGGTGGTGATCTCCGCCTGCCCGCCGCTGATTCGCTTTACCTACCTGGGCATCCGCATGGTCGACACCGAACTGGTGGAAGCCGGCCACGCCTTTGGTGCGGACAAGCGCCAATTGCTCTGGGAAATCCAGCTGCCCCTGGCGATCCCGACGATCCTCGGCGGCCTCAACCAGACCGTGCTCACGGCCATGGTGATGTCGGTGGTGGTGGCGATGATCGGCGCCGAAGGCCTCGGCCTGGTGGTGCTGCAAGGCCTGGGCCGGATGGACGTGGGCCGCGCGGCGGTGGGCGGGATTGCCATTGTGCTGCTGGCGATGATGCTCGACCGGATCACCCAGAACCTGGCGCAACCGACCATGCGCAAGCGCAAGTCGCTGTTCAAGCGACTGCTCAATCCGAACCCGGTAAACGCATAACAAAAAGAACCTCATGAATGCCCGTTGTTGACTGCCAACCCTAACCATAACGAGAAAAAAAAGAGGAAATCATGATGCATCCATTCAAAGCCTTGCTTGGATTTGCAGCAGTGTTGTACCTGGCAAGTACGCAGGTGTGGGCCGAGGATTTGCCGGGCACCGGCAAGACCATCCGCTTCGTGCAATCGGAAAGCACCGGCGGCAACTACGTACTGACCAAAATCGCGATCGAGGCCACCAAGCGCCTGGGCTACGCGAGCAAGTTGAGCACCGTCAACACCACCCTGTTCTTCCCCGCCGCGGCCCAGGGCGACCTGGACCTGTCGATGGACGTGACCTTGCCGATGCTGCAACCGAGCTTTGACAAGGTGAAGGACCGTACCGAAGTGGTGGGCTCGGGCTTCATTACGGGCGCTGGCTATAACGGCTACATGATCGACAAGAAAACCGCCGACGCGTACGGCATCACCAGCCTGGAACAAATGAAGGACCCGAAAATCGCCGGGCTGTTCGGCAAGGACGGCAAGGCCAACCTGATCAGTTGTGATCCGGGCTGGGGCTGTGGCGATGTGGTGGATTACCAGCTCGACAAGTTCGGTCTCAAGGACACGGTTAACCCGGTACGCGGCAAATACGAAGCACTGATGTTCGAAAACGTCGCCCGGCTGAAACGTGGCGAGCCGGTGTTTTTCTATGCGTGGGCACCGTCGTGGATGACCAACACCATGGTGCCGGGCAAGGACGTGGTGTGGCTGCCGACGCCGTTTGATGCGTTGCCGGGCAATGTGCCGAGCACCACTTCGGCACTGACGCCCGGGGTTGCCGGGTGCGCCGGCGGGGCTGATCCATGCCGCATGGCGATGGCGGCGTGGAACTGGTATGCGATTGGCAACAAGCAATTCATCGCGGCGAATCCGGCGATCAAGAAGTTGGTGGAGCAGATGACGTTTTCCCAGGCAACCTGGAGTTATTGGGAAAAAAACATCAGCGCCGACGGCTCCAGCGAACGCAACATTCGCAAGCTGGCGGAGGACTGGATGAAGGAAAACAAAGCGACGTTTGACGGCTGGGTGGCCACCGCAAAAACCGCCAAGTAGCACCGATTCAATGTGGGAGCTGGCTTGCCTGCGATAGCGATGTTGAATTCACCGTCGCCATCGCAGGCAAGCCAGCTCCCACAGTCGATTTTCACCCGCCGCAAAAATAACTGTTTTGGCGGGCGCAATCAGAAAAAACCCACTGCCCCACCC